>CARXAY010000008.1 GCA_949093475.1 uncultured Oscillospiraceae bacterium | reverse complement strand
CCGTAGCTCTCCACTAAAATGCTCACGGGATTCGCCACCCCAATGGCATAGGCTACCTCGATCTGGCAGCGGCGGCACAGGCCCGCAGCCACCAGATTTTTGGCGATGTAGCGGGTCATATAGGCGGCGGAGCGGTCAACCTTCGTGGGGTCTTTCCCGGAGAAGCAGCCGCCGCCGTGGGACGCCGCGCCGCCGTAAGTGTCCACGATGATCTTGCGGCCCGTCAGCCCCGTGTCCCCCACAGGGCCGCCAACGACAAAGCGTCCGGTGGGGTTGACAAAGAACTTGGCGTCCTTCAGATATTCTGCAGGGATGGTGGGCTTGATGATGGTCTCCACCACCGCCTCCCGCAGGTCGCCGAGGGCGATGTCAGGGTCGTGCTGGGTGGAGACCACGATGGCGGGGGTACGAAGCACCTTGCCGGTCTCGTCATACTCCACGGTGACCTGACTTTTGCCGTCAGGGCGCAGCCAAGGCAGCTCCCCGCTTTTGCGGACAGCCGCCAGACGGCGGCAGAGGGCGTGGGACAGGGCCAGCGGCGCGGGCATCAGCTCCGGGGTCTCGTCGCAGGCGTAGCCGAACATCATGCCCTGATCCCCCGCGCCGATGAGGTCGGCGGCGTCCTCCCCGCCGTTTTGATGCTCAAAGGACTGGTTGACCCCCATGGCGATGTCGGGGGACTGCTGGTCGATGGCGGTCATCACCGCGCAGGAGCGGTAATCGAAGCCGTAGGTGGGGTCGTCATAGCCAATCTCCTTGATGGTCTGGCGGGCGATGGCGGCGATGTCGCAGTAATGCTCGGTGGTGATCTCCCCCATCACGGTGACCATGCCCGTGGTGGTGAAGGTCTCGCAGGCCACGTGGGCGGCGGGGTCGTGGGCCAGAATGTCGTCCAAAATGGCGTCGGAGATCTGGTCGCAGACCTTGTCGGGATGCCCCTCGGTGACGGACTCGGAGGTAAAGATACGTTTGCTCATGTTTCATTTCCTTTCTGTTTTGGGGAAACAAAAAACGCTCCATAAGGAGCGTTCGTTTCCTCCTTATCGCTGTTAGCAGAACCACCTTGCGAAACGCAGGTTGGTGTGGGGTCACGGAGCTAACTCTCTCGCCCACTCTTGATAGGGGTATTCAGTTGTCGAAGGGTATTCTATCCTATTGCGGAGCAAATGTCAACCCCAAGTTGGCGGGTGCTTGGCGAAAAACAAGGGAGGAGCTGCGCCCCGGGAAAATATCGCAATTTTTTGTGGACTTCCCTTGGGGGTTGGGCTATAATGATTTTGATACCCCACTGAAAGGAGAACTGCTTGTGCGTAAGATCAACGCATGGCTGGACCGTTTCGCGCTCCGCCATCCCAAGTTTGGAATTCCGAACCTGATGCTGTATATCGCCGTAGCCAACGTGGCCATCGGCCTGATCGACAACTTCAGCGCCTTTCCCCTCTCCGCCGCTCTGTTCTTTTTCCGTCCCTCCATCCTTCAAGGAGAGATCTGGCGGCTGCTCACCTTCATTGTTGTCCCCGTCGCAGGGGACTTCGGCATTTTGAACATCACCGTCCCCGGCACGTCCTTCTTTATGACCATCCTGTCGGCATACTTCTACTACTGGATCGGCAGTCTGCTGGAGCGGGAGTGGGGCACGGCCAAATTCAACTGCTTTTTCTTCACCGGCGTGCTGCTCAATATCCTTTACGGAATGATCGTTGGAGTCTCCTCCATCGCCTACGTCAATCTGTCCATGTTCTTCGCCTTTGCCGTCCTCTATCCTAATATGCAAGTCCTCTTTATGTTTTTCATCCCCGTAAAGGTGAAGTGGCTGGCATGGATCGACGCCGTTCTCTTTGTCTGGCAGATCTTAAACAACCTGCGTTTTGGTCTTTGGCAGTTTGCCCTCCTGCCCGTGGTGGCCATTTTCAACTTCTTCCTCTTCTTCTGGAACGACTTTGCCGACGCCGTCGCCCGCCGCAAGCGCCGCGCGAAGCACCAGCACTCCAAGCAGACCATCGACTTCAAGGCGGCCCAGAAAAAGGCGAAGGAGACCAAGGGCTACCTTCACAAGTGCAGCGTGTGCGGCAAGACCGACACGGACGACCCCAAGATGGAGTTCCGTTACTGCTCCAAATGCGACGGGTACTACTGCTACTGCATGGATCACATCAACGACCACGTCCACGTCCGCAAGGAGGACGATTGAGCAAAACGTAAAAGAGAGAGAGCCGTCACGCTGTGACGGCTCTCTCTTTATGGGTTTGAAAGGTGTGCGACGATCCGTTCAACCTGTTCGGTGCTCAGCCCCACCTGCTCCAGCAGGTAGGTGCGGGTCGCCTGCGCCAGATCCAGCGCGTCCAGAGAGGCCTCGTCAGCCGCTCCAGTAAAGGTCAGGAGGTTGGATACCGCCTGCCGCTCCGCGGCCTTCCAGCCGTCTGTATCCGGCTCAAAACGGTAATATTCCTCGTAGGAGCGCAGATAATCCTCCAACAGCTCCTCCTTGGACGCCCCCATCAGCGCTTCCAGCACCATGCACACATAGCCTGTGCGCTCTACGCCCTGAGTCCCGTGGATCAGGTACGGGCCGGGGCGTTCGGAGAGGAAGTCCAGACCGTTATACATATCCTCCAAAAAGCCGTCGGAGGGATAGTCATGGCCCATGTTCAGCGCCACTTGATTCCTCTCCCCCAAGGCGGCGTAGTGGGTGTCGCGGTAGCCCTTGAAGTTCCGAAAGCGAAGGCGGCAGTCCGAGGTGTTCACCGCCGTCACCACTCCGGCCTCCCAGAGCAGGTCGTCCGCCGCAAAGCGGCGTTCTCCCTGACTGGGGTCGATGGGGCTGGAGGAACGGTAGAGCACCCCGGGGGCAATGCCCCCGGCGGTGACTTCCCGGAAGTTGGCGTAGGCCGCGTCAGAGGGGTAGTTGGCCCGCTCCGGGTCGCTTACTGAGCGGCGGGGGCGAAAAAATCGGTGTAGTTGGTGAGGATCTGGGCCAGCTCGGCGCGGGTCGCGGTCTCACCGGGGGCAAGACGGTTGTCCGCCTTGCCGGCAATGACCTTGGCGCCCACGGCCCACTCAAAGGCGGGGATGCTCCACTCGGTGAGGTTCTCGCCGTCGGCGTAATCCAGAAGGTTGACCTCTGCGGTGACGGTGTTGCCCTTCACCTCGGCGTAGCGGTTCAGGAAAACGACCAGCTCGGCACGGGTGACAACGGCCTCGCCGTTGAACGCGCCTGCGCCGTTGCCTTGGGTGATGCCCACCTGCTCGGCCCAGCGGACAGCGTTCTCATACCACTTGCCCTGCGCGTCGGGGAAGGTAGCCATCTTATTGTTGACCTCGGGCTTGCCCTCCATGTTGTAGAGAACCTGAACCATCGTGCCGCGGGTCACGGTGGCGTCGGCGTCAAAGCCGTTGCCCGTGGAACTCATCAGGCCCTTGTCGATCACATTCTTGGCGGCGGCGGTGTACCACTTGCCGGCGTCCAGACCCACATACTTGGCGGTGATGCGGCCCTGCGGCGCGGCATAGGTCTCGCCCACGACGCCGTCCAGCTTCTCAGTAATGAAGGCCATCAGGGCCTCGTCCAGAGGCACACCGGTGTCCACGATGTTCTTGTTCTTAAAGACGTAGTAAGTATCGCCGCCGGCGGCCACGAAGTCGTTGGTGATAACGGCGTATTTGGCGTTGGCGTCAAAGTCCTTGCCGTTCACGCTGTTGATGGTGACGCGGGCGATGGACTTGGGCTGGGCATAGGTCGTGCCCTCATAGTTCTCGCCGGCATCAAAGGTCGCGGCGGTGTCGATGGTGAAGTTGATGCCGGAAACCTGCGGGAAGCCGCCCACGGCGGTGGGGGTGCAGAAGGTGGAAGCCTCCAGCGCCTCCAGCAGATCGGTGCCGGTGACGTAAATGGTGGCGACGGTGTTGCCGAAGGGCAGAACCTTGTTCACGTCCTGACGGGTGATGTCCCCCGCGGCGATGGCGGCGCGGATGCCGCCGCCGTTGGTGATGGCGACGACGTGGTCATCGTCCACGTCCAGACCACCGTCCTTGGTGACCTGCCAGACCATAGCGTCGGTGATCAGGTCGCCCAGATTGGTCTCCTCGGTGCGGTTGCCGGGGGCGCGCTCGCCGTTCAAAGCGACCTCGCTCTTGGCAAACACCTGACCGTACAGCTCGTTCACCGCGTCCACCACAGCCTTGGCGGACTCAGCGACGGTCTCGTCGGTGTCGGTGATGGCTTCCACGGGGACGTTCTCGGTGGTGATGTTCTTGTCGGCGTCAATGATGACCACGCCCACGTTGGCGATCTTGGTGCCGGTGGAGGTGACCACGGTGTCCCCCACCTTGCCGGTGCCGTCGGTGACTTCCTTCATCTTCTCCAGCGTGGAGTGGGAGTGGCCGTCGATGAGGAGGTCGATGCCCTCCACCTTGGCCAGCATATCAATGGAGCGGTTGCCATTGGCGGCGGACTCGTCGTCGATGCCCAGATGGGACAGGCAGACGATCAGATCCACCTTCTCGGCCTTGAGGGCTTCCACCTCGGCCTTGGCC
Source organism: uncultured Oscillospiraceae bacterium (assembly GCA_949093475.1). Lineage (GTDB taxonomy): Bacteria > Bacillota > Clostridia > Oscillospirales > Oscillospiraceae > MGBC124762. The sequence continues at coordinate 11,418 of CARXAY010000008.1, read as the reverse complement.
ACGGCGTACAGCTCCTCGCCGCCGTCAAAGGTCACGCCCTTGATCTTGGCGGGGTGGGCCTTGGTCGCGGTCTCAGGGGTGTCCAGACCAAAGATGCCGATCTTCTTGCCGCCCTTTTCGACGACCACGTGGTCACCGAAGGCCAGCTTGCCGTCAAACTTGATGTTGGCGGCCAAAATGGGGAACTCGGCCAGCTTCTCCAGCTCCTTGAGGTTCTCATAGCCATAATCGAACTCATGGTTGCCGGGGGCGGCGACCTCGTAGCCCACCAGATTCATCAGCTCAATGGCGGACGCGCCTTGGCTGGTGCTGACGTAGGTCTCGCCCTGAGAGAAGTCGCCCGCATCCACCAGCAGCACCTCCGCGCCGGCGTCAGCAAACATCTTCTTCAAAGTGGCGACCTTGGCGTAGTTCTCCACCGCGCCATGGACGTCGTTGGTGTGCAGGATCACGATCTTACCCTCCACGTCCGCAGGGACAGTGTAGGGGGTGACGGGGGTCTCCTCCTCGGCTTCCTCCGCAAACGCGGGGATGGCCAGAGAGAAGAGCATCGCCACAGCCAGCAACAGGGACAGGATCTTTTTCATGCTCGTTCACCTTTCCGTTTCACAAAAAATTAGCCCATTTGAGCTTATTTTACATTGTAACATTCCTGTAACATTTCCGCAAGGCTTTTCGACCAATTTCCCAAAATTTCTTGTCAGAGGGCCGGAAGCACGATATGAAACACCGTGTCCGCCCCGTTGCTTTCCGCGGCAATCGAACCGCCGTGGTCGTCCACGATCTCCTTGGCGATGGCCAGACCCAGCCCCGCGCCGCCGGTGCGGGTGGAGCGGGCGGCGTCCAGACGGTAAAAGCGGTCGAAAATGTTGGACAGCTCCTTTTCCGGAATCCCCAGTCCCCGGTTGGCAATGCGGATATGCACGCTCCCCTCCTCCAAATCGGCGGACAGGCGGATCGCGCCCCCCTCATGGGAGTAGCTCACGGCGTTTCGCAGCACGTTGTCAAACACCCGGGCCAGCTTGTCCGCGTCCCCCACGGTGACAAGGCCGGGGGCGATGTCCGCCTCTAACCTCAGGCCCTTGTCCCCCAAAAGGGGGTAGAATTCGTCAGTGATCTGCTCCAGAAGGAGGGTGAGCTGGACGGCGTCCCGCCGCCCTTCGTCCTGATGCAGCTCCATGCGGGAGATGTCGAAAAATTCTCCCAGAAGCTCCTCCAGCCGCTGGGCTTTTTCCAGCGCCACTGCGGTGTAGCGTTCCCGTTCGGCGGGATAGAGGCTGGGCTTGTCCCGTAGAAGGGTCAGATAGCCCACCACAGAGGTCAGGGGCGTTTTCAGGTCGTGGGCCAGAAAGGCCACCAGATCCTTTTTTCGCTTTTGCTCCTGCTCGGCGGCTCTGCGCTGAACGTCCAGCTCCTCTGCGACGGTTTTCAGCTCCCGATCCGCCCGCCGCCAGCGGCGGTAGTAGCGCAGCAGAAACGCCAGCGCCGCCGTCAGCAGCAGCGCCAGAAAGCCAACCCAAAATTTCATGCCGTTCCCTCCCGTAACACCGTTCTCATAAGCCAAGGCCACCGGCGTTTGCCGGTGGCCTTGAAGGTTTCCTTCTCAGGGGTTCGTTTCCCCGTCCTGAACAATTTTGTCCGTACCCGCCAGCGGGCCGCCGTCGTTGATGTCGTCGTGGTAACGCCAGCGTTCGTCGATCCAGCACTGACTCCAATGCTCCGGCAGGGTCTGCTTGTTTTCGCCGGTGTAGGTCATGGCATGGTCGTTGGCGGCCTCGATGATCTCATAGTAGGCCCAGTGGTTGGACGGAACATCGGGCCAAGTCATGTACTCGTCGGTGCCGTCCTCGGTGTTGTTGCTGGCCACGCCGGAGTGGACGTACTCATGGAGGTCGGCCAGTCCGTCGGCGTCCACCCCGCGGTAGAGGTAGGCGTTGAACACCTTCACCGCCTCGTCGCGGCGAATGTTGTTCTGGGGCTTGAACGTACCGTCGGTGTAGCCGTCGATCCAGCCCGCGCCGGTGCTCAGCCGCAGGCCCTCCAAGGCCCAGTCGCCCACGTCGTCCATGTCCTCAAAGTCGCTCTTCTCCGTCAGAGTGGCGGGGACGCGATCCATCTTCTGGGCCAGCCGGGCCACCGCGGTGACGTATTCCTGACGGGTGATGGGCGCGTCGGGCAGGAACGTGCCGTCCGGCATTCCGTTGAACACCCCGAACTTGGAGCAGTAGGCAATGGCGGATTCGGCCCAGTGGCCGGACACGTCGCTGTAGTTGCCGGGATTGCCGTAATCCGCCCCCTCCTCAAAGCCCTCTAAGCCCGCGCGGGCGATAATGGTCGCCACCGAGCCGCGGGTGATGAAGTCGCCCGGGCCAAATTGGCCGTTGGGGTAGCCGATCACGTAGTGCTGATGGTAGGGGGCATAGACGGCATAGAAGGTCGTGTCCTTGGTGACCCGCTCGGCGGTGGGATCTACCAGCGGGGCGACCTCCCCCACCTTGAGGGTGGAGGGGTCGGTCAGCGACCAGCCCAAAAACGTGCGGCGATCCAGCGCGGTGACCTTGGGCACATGGGCGGGCTTGGTATCCTGAGGAACCGCCTCGGAGGTGAGGTCGTTGGAGACGCCGCCAGTGCCCAGATTGTAGTCCACCGAAACGGGACACCCCGCCGCGGCGGCGCTGAGCGCCGTCGCGGTGAGGATGGCCGCGGTGAGAAGCAGGGCGAAAAACCGTTTGGTGTTCTTCATGTTACGCACCTCCTACTTAATGAAGCCAGACTTGGAAGCCGGCGGACACCATGGCGGCGCTGTCGCCGCCGCTGGGGCCGTCCCCGTAACGCCAACGCTCATCGATCCAGCACTTTTCCCAATGCTCGGGCAGGGTGTAGCCCAGCTCGGCGTCGAAGTCGGGGGTGAACTCGTGGTCGTTGGCGGCTTCCACGATCTCGTAGTAAGCCCAGTGACCCTTGGGCACATCGGGCCAAGTCATGTACTCGTCAACGCCGTTCTCGGTGTTGTTGCTGGCCACGCCGGTGTGGACGTACTCGTGGAGGTCGGCCAGTCCGTCGGCGTCCACGCCGCGGTTCAGGTAGGCGTTGAAGACCTTCACGGCCTCGTCGCGGCGGATGTTGTTCAGCGGCTTGAACGTGCCGTCGGTGTAGCCGTTGACCCAACCCTTTTCATAGGAGGTGTAGATGCCGTTCATCGCCCAGTCGCCCGCCTCGTCGATGTCGTCGAAGGGGATGTCCTTGGCGGTCAGCTCGCCGTCCAGACGGGCAATGACGGTGGCGAACTCCTGACGGGTGATGGGCTGGTCGGGACGGAACGTGCCGTCGGTGTAGCCCTTAAACACGTCGAACTTGGAGCAGTAGGCGATGGCGCTCTCGGCCCAGTGGCCGGACACGTCGCTGTAGCCGCCGGGGTTGCCGTAGTTCGCGCCTTCCACGAAGTCGGGCAGGATGGCGCGGGCGATGATGGTGGCAACAGAGGCGCGGTTGATGTTATCCGCCGGGCCGAAGTTGCCGTTGGGATAACCGATGACGTAGTGCTCGTGGAAGGGACGCTCCACGATGACCGCATAGAAGGTCATGGCGTCGCCCTTGACCGTTACGGTCTTGGGATCGACCAGCTCGATCTTCTCACCCTGCTTCAGGGTGGCGGGGTTGGTCAGCGACCAGCCGCGGAAGGCGTAGCCGTCCAGCGCAGTCACGGTGGGGATCTTGCTGGGACGGTTGCTCTCGCTCACGTCCTCCACAGTGGCGTCCGTCGTCGTGCCGTGGAGACCCACATGGTAGAATACCTTGCACGGGCAAACCTCTCCGCCGCCGGAGGGAGGCGGAGAATTGGGCGTCACCCGGAGATGCAGCTCATAGGTGGCCAAAATGGTCTGCGCGCCGCCGTCCTTCTCCGTACCCTTGGCCTCCAGACGGAGGACATAGGCCATCGCCTTGGAGGTATCCAGTCCGGTGAGATCCATCACATAGTGTGTCTTGCCGTCCTTCGCGATCATGCCGATCTGCGGCCACAACAGCTGACCCTCGGGCAGCTCAGGCGTGAGCACGCCGCCGTTTGCCGCAAAGTCATTGACCTTCACTTCCACGTCCACGTCGTAGACGTCGCTGCTGTACGCGCCGAGGTCGATCAGCACCTTGCCCAGAGCCGTCGGGTCAGAGCCGACCTTGACGCTGGTGAGGTGGCGCACATGGTTCACCGCCGGGCCGGCCTTGCTGTTGTCGTCCCCTTCCTTCTGGTCGTTGAACATGAGGATGGGGTGCAGCTGGGTGATGGTGATCTTGCCGCCGTCGGTCTTGTCCTCAGCAGGTGCTTCCGGCGTGACCTCGGTGTTGGGATCGGGGTTCTTGCCCGTTTCCTCCGGGGTGTCCTTGTCGTTCTTGCCGTTCAGCTCGGTCTCCGGCTTGATGTCGTCGGGGACGATCTTATAGTTGGGATCGATCTCCACGGTGACCGTCTCCTTGACGGGCACGGGGTTCTTCGCATCCTCGGTCTCCCATGTCACCGTGGCGTCCTTGATGGGCGTGTTGCCCTTCGCGTCCTCGCCCTTGTCGTTGAGCGTCGGATCGCCCTCAATGGTGGGCGTCACATCGGTGGGCTCGGTCTTGTTGTACTCGGTGGTCACGTCCACCGCGGTGATGAGACGCGGGTCGATGGTCAGGCTCAGGGTGTAGTAGGCGTCCACATCGTCGCCCTGATCGTCCTTGCCGGTCAGGTGGAAGCGGATGTAGTGTTCACCCACCCAAACCTTGTCGTGGACAGCGGTGACCGTCAGGTCGAGGGTGGCCTCCTTCACATCGTCTGTGGAAGTCAGGCTTGCTGCGATGGCATCCAACTGAGCCTGTGTCGGCACTTCAAACCCAACCGTCTCCTTACCATCCTCCGGCTCAATGGTCAGCTCGATGTCGGTAATCACGCCGGTGCGCTGGAAGATAGCGGTGTAGACCGGCTCAGTGTCCAAATAGGTGATGGACTCGTTCTTGCGGAAGGTATCCGTGGTGTAATCCAACTCCACAGGAGCAGCATCCGTCTCACCGGCGGTCTTAATGGTGCTGTAATCGTCATCGCCGCCGGGGACAAGCACAGTCTTCACGTCAGCATAGTTCTTCACCTTGTCTGCAATCAGCAGAGAACGCTTCGGCCGCAGAACCGGGAGCTTGATCTCAATGGATTCGCCCTCATAGTTCCACTTCTCCTCGTCCTTTCCTGTGTCATAGGTGAAGGTAAAGGTGTAGGTGTTGCTGTTGGTGGGCTTGCTGTTGCCTGAGCCGGTGTGATTCAACGGATTCCAGCTCCACTTACCCTTGTTTTCAAACGTGCCGTTCTTGGCGTCGGTGTCACCCTCGGCAGTGTTGACCGCCGGGTTGATAGCCTCATCAATGAACACATCGTTGGCGTTCTTCTCGTTGTCGATCTTGAGGAACTCAAACATCACCGCTTCAACGGCAGAGCCATGGAGGATCTCGTTTTGATCCTGATCCACCTTAGTCGGATCGGCGTTCGCGCCCGCAGTAGGCCCATAGGCCGCGATGAACTTATCCTTGTACTTCGCGCCGTCAAATTCGGCCTGCGTCTTGCCGTCCAGAGTTGTCTCGTCGGCCTGCGTGCCAGCGGTACGGATCTTCAGCTGCGAGGTCTTCACATCGATGGTCACGGGGACGATCTTGCTCTCCTCGGTGTTGTCCTCGGTGACCTTCAGGTAGACCACCAGCTCGTCCTCCGCGTCGGTGAGCTTGCCGTCCTCGCCGGTCGTCTTTTGGACGTTCACGCCGGTGGCGGGAGTGTTGGCCTTCACAGTGAAGTTGACCTTGGTGTTGTCGGTGGCGTCCGCATTGACCTCCAGCCATGCGGGCACTTTGTTGGTGTTCTTGGTCGCGTCACCGGGTACGACCTCCACGCCGTCCGTGGTGTAGGCGTTGGCGGGACGGGCCGCGCCGTTCAGATAGGTGGTCAACTCCGCCTCGGTGGCCAGCGCGTAGGAGAAGTTCTGGGTGGCGTCCTTGTCCTTGGTGACCGAGACCACCAGCTTGCCGTCCGTCTCCTGAAGCTCATCGTCGCCGTAGTAGACGGAGGTCTTCGCGTCCGCTTGGGGAGTGAAGTCACCCTTGCGGAAGGTAGCAATGACCGTCTCGGTGGTTTGACGCACGCCGGTATAGGGGGTTTCTGCATCCGCGGTATTCCCGAACTTACCTTTGGAGTTGGGCTCGTTGTCGGGCTTCGACCAACCCGCGAAGGCGTAACCGTCTTTCGGAATCGCGAACAGTCTCACGCTGCCGCCCTGCGTGGCCAGAGTGGCCGTATCGCCGGGGCCGTTCTCGTTATCCGTCAGAGCGGTGTTTGTGATCTTGACTTGACCCCAATAGACAGGTGCAGCCTCTGTGCCCGAATTGGTCACCTTCGCGATCACCGTCTTTTCACCCTCGGTGATGCTGTAGATGACCGAGCGGTCATACCCTGCATAGCCGCCCTCGCGCGGTGTGCCCTCGAACCCATCGTTCGTTGCCGTGATCGCAGAGTAAGCGCCTCTTTCCATGTCGAAGAAGGTGATCCGATAATCTCCGCTGTCATCCGACTGCCACAGGTTGTTGTCAAGGAACGTCTTTGTCAGCTCATAGTCGCCCTGCGCGCCTGCACCGGCAGCAGGAGGTATCATAAGCGCCGCAGTCAACTGCTTCGGCTTCTTGTTCTCCGCCGAGTTGTCGTTTTTCCAAGTGTTTCCGTTCACAGGCTGAATCCAAATCTGCACCTTACCTGCGCCGCTGCCGTCATTCGGCTCATAATGGAAGGTTCTGTCTGCCTTGTTGTCCGCAACGCCGGCTTCCACGTTGTAGCCCTTGTCCTCTTTCAACTCCGGCAGCTTATCGAAGTAACCGATCACGGTGGCCTTGCCGGTGGCGGTGTAGTTCATGGTCAGGCGTTCGCCGCCCACGGGGGTCTCAATGCTGGTGTCCGTCGCGTCCAGCTCATCGCCGGTCAGCGGCTTGACTGCCCAGCTCTTGAAGTACCACTTGGCCGCGGCGGGATCATCGTCCGTAGCGCCCGCCGCGATGACATCGGTCTTAGTGGCGTTGAAGGTGAGGACGTTGGCGTTGTCCGCCACGCCGGTCACGGTCACGGTGTCGGCGTTGGAGGTCTTCTTGTCCTCGCCCACCATGGTAGAGATGTTCACCTCGGTCAGCAGGGGGGTAGCCTCCGTGTCAGATTTGTCCGCCTTACCCGTGCGGTAGGCCTTCATGGCGATGGTCACCTGCGCGTACACCGCGTCGGAGACGGCGAAATCACTGGCGTTCTTGTCCGCGTCGGTGCGGTAGGCCACCAGATAGAAGTTCAGGCCCTGCTCCGCGTCGGTGGGGGTGTAGGTCTTGCTTGTGTTGCCCGTGGGCGCGTTCGCGCCCTTCTGCAAATCCTTGCCTGTGGCGGCTGCGGACAGCTCCAGCGCGCCGGAGGTGGCGTTGAACTGGAAGTCAGCGGCGTTCACCGTCTTGTCGGTAGGCGCGGAATACCAGACGTAGCTGATGTCCGCATCGACCAGCCCGGCGGTCTTTGCGCCGACGGGATCAGTGGCGTCATCCAGATCGTCATCCACCAAGACGCTGTCCAGATCAAGATCCTTCAGCCGCAGTGTGCCGTCGGTCTTGGTGGGATCGGTCTCGGCGGTCACCTTCTTGATGGGCAGCGGCTCGACCTGAAGATCCAGCACATAGTAGACCGTCGGGCCGGCCTGATCCCCGGCGGGGCTACCGTCGGTGGTAGTGTACTGGGAAGCGAACTTCACCACATAGATGGCGTCGTCCTTGTTGTAAACATCCTTGCTCACGGTGATCGTGCCCGCGTTGGCCAACTCGGTGCCGCCGTGGCTCACCTTCGCGCCGACCAGTACGTCATCGTCGGCGGCGGGCAGACCCGTGAAGGTCAGAATGGTGCGGTTGGTGTCCACCGTGTCCGTTCCGCTGCCGTTGGTGATGGTCACTTTGCTGGTCGTTCCGGCCGTCAGAGCGTTCTGGAGCTTGGTGCTGTCGCTGTAATCCGTGCCCGTCTTGACCTTGTAGACCTCCGGGGCTTTCAGCTTCAGATCCACGTTGCCGGGGTTGGAAAGCTCCAGCGTGAACACGCCGTCGCTGCCCAGCTGCTTGTAGTAATAGTGCGCGCCGCTGTTGTTGTCGGCGAACTGGTGGTTGTGGTCGGGCAGCTCGGAGGTGGCGGTGATGGTCGTGGTCACCTTGTCGTTGACCGTCAGCTTGGGCCCGGTGGCCTCAAGGTAGATGTCAAAGACACGCTTGGCCTCGGCCAGCTTCTCCACGCTCTGGGTAAAGGTCTTTTCGTTGCGCGGCGTACTGGCTGCGTCCGTGCCCTCCACGGTCACCTTGCGGATGGTGAAGTTCGTATCCTCATAGCCGGTGACGGTGTACGTGCCCTTGACCACGGTGAAGGTGACTTGGTCGCCGTTGTTGTGCTGGCCGTCGTTGTTCCCATCCGTCCATTTGCCGCTCTTGATGCCGGCGTCCGTCGCACCTTCGTTCCAGTAGGTGACGTTGCTGGTGGTCTCCTTGAGAGACACCTTCTTCACCTGCTGGGTGTTGCCGGTCGGGCCGTGGATCGTGCCCACGATCTCATAGGTGGTCTGATCCAGACGGCCGCCGATGAAGGTCTTGGCGCTCACCGTGCCGAAGGCGTAAGCCCCGTCGGCAATGGCGGCGGTGGCGGACTGGCCCTTGGTGGTCGTGTCGGTCAGGTCTGTGTCGGTGACCGTCGTCCCAGTTCCAGCATCGTTGTCATCCGACTTCTGCCGCCAAGTCAGGGTGTAATCCTGCGTCCAAGCCTTGGTGGCGTCATCGGCCATGGCAGGGGCTTTTGCCGCCACGGTCTGGCCGGAGAGAACGGGGGTATTGTTGGCCAGCTCCGCGTGATCGGTGCCGATGGTGATGGTCGGGGTGATGCTCACGCCGGTGAAGTCCTCCCCCGTGCCGGTCTGGTACTCCTTGTTGACGAACGCCAGCGCGTTGACGGTGAAGAAGGGCGCTTCCACCACGTTGCTGCCGGTGGTGTCAATGGTGGTCTTCACGTTTGTGCCGGTGATGGTCGCGCCAGTCAGGGTCACCTTCTTGCTGTCGTCCTTGGCGCGGCTGATCTCCACAGAATAGCCGTTGTCGTTGGGGGTCAGGTCGGCCACATAAGCATATTCCGTGCCCACCTTTGTCCAAGTGGCCTGCTTCTTGACGGTGGCGTCATTCTTGCTGATGAACCACACCTCATAACCGTCGCCATCGTTGGGCTTGTTCACCGTGTCGGCACTGTCCGCGTCATCCTTGCCGCGCTTCTCGGCGTCATCCACCTTGAGAGCCACCATGCCCTTGTAGGTGTTCACCTGGGCGGGAGAGACGGCGAAGCTGGTGGCATTGTGGCGCGTGCCGGTGGCGTCGTCCTTGCCGTAGATGACCAAGAACAGGTTGCGGCCGGAGTCGGCGTCCTTGGGCGTGTAAACCTTCTGGGTCGCGTCAGTGCCGCTGCCCTTCTTCACGCCGTTGGCCGCTTCCGTGACGGTCAACGCGCCGTTGCTCCAAGAGACAGCGGCCTTCACGTCGTCATAGCTCATGCCCACGGGCGCGCTGATCCACTGATAGCCGTAGTCCGGGTTTTGCTTCAGCGCGGTGGTGGCGTCGGCGTCGGTGTCGGTGGCGGCGGGCACAGTCCGGTAGAGCAGGCTCGCGCTCTCGTCATCCTCGGCGGTCTTCTTGCGGGTGACGGTGTAGCCGCCCGCGGTGGGGGCGGTCTCGTTGTCCAGCGGCGCAACGGTCAACGTGCCGTCGTCGTTCTTCTTCACGTCCACACTGTTGAAGGTGAGGGGTTCGACCTCCACGACCAGCTTATACGTCGCACTTGCGCCCTTTGTGGCGTCGTCCGGGGTCTCAAACTCGAATTTCGCCGTATACTCGTACTTCCCAACGTCCAAGCCGCTGGGGATCTTCAGGGTAACGTAAGCTGCATCGTCATCATCCATAGACGCGACCGCGCCGGAGGCAAAAAAGCTGTTGGTGTCGCCCGCGTCGGTGCTCACAACGATGGGGTTGTCTGCTGTGACATCGGGGGTGAACGTCACGTTCTTGATGATGTTTTTGGGCGCCGTTTCGTCTTGGGGCTGCTTGGAGATGTTGGTCACTGTGAGCTTGACCTTCTGATCCGCCCCGTAGTTATAGTTGAACTTGATGGTCTGGGTCTGGCTGCCGTCCTGCCGCTTGGGATCTGCGCTGTCGCTGTAAACGCCGCTTACGGTCACACCCGTCGCGCTGTTGGTGTTCTTTTGGGTCTGATCGTCCACGTCGTCGGCCACCTGCATGGAGAAGCCTTCGCCTTGGAGTACCACGTCATAGCTGGTGTCCGCCGTAACGGGCACGACAAAGTTCTCCTTGCCCTTGTCCGCGCCGTTGTGCGGGTACTTGTAGCACTGGAGAGTATACGCAGTATCATCGTAGTCGGCCACCGTAGCATAGCTCTCATACTTTGGCAGGCGGAAGGTCTTGCTCCCGTCGGTGGTGCTGATGGAGGTCACGGTCTCGCCATTCTTGAGACCCGCAATCTTGCCTTCACCACCGGCAGTGCTGAACACACGATCCACTACGCCGTCGTTCATGGTCATGGTGATCTCGCGGACACTGCCCAAGCTGCCCGTGACATACGCCAAAACGTCGTAGACCTTCAATTTCAGCTCGGTCTTGATCTTTGCCGTCGCCGCGCTGTAGTTCACCACATGGGTAACGGCAGCACCGGGGGCATCGGGATTGCCTCCGTTGGTGTAGCCGCCTGTCCAGTTGAGGTCATAGTCCAGCGTGCGCTCCGGGTAGCCAAGGGTCACGTCCGTATTCTTCAGAACGTAGTTGTTGGCCACCCCGTCCTTGTTGGGCGCTTTGGCGGTGGGGGCTTCCATGGTGGTGTCGGTCAGGTCGTTTTCATTATAGAAGACCGTGCTGTCGTCGGCGATCGTGCCCAGCTTGCCCTCGTAGTCATTCTGGCTCAGAGTGGTGTCGGCCACGTCCACCAGATAGTAGTCCACCTCCACGTTGTCCTTTTTGCTGACGTTGTCGATGACGAAGCCCGTGTTGCGGTAATAGTGGGCGGCGGTGTTGTCGTCGGTCTTGCGGAACGCGCTCGTCCACACCTGATATTCGTGGTCGGGATAGAGGATCACTTCGGTCACATACTTGCTGTACGCCTTGCCGTCGACGGTCTCTTCCGTGGCTGTGGCCTTGATGGCCTTGCTGCCCGCCTCACCGGGCTTTTCGGGGAACTCGCCGTCGTTGGCCGTATCCCACAGCCAGACCTCGTACTTCGCCCCGTCGTCCTTGCTGACCTGCGTGCGTTCAGATGCCCCGGATGTGCCGTTCACCTTGTTCTCAAAGAGCCGGATGGTAGCGGGG
>CARXAY010000007.1:14613-16004 GCA_949093475.1 uncultured Oscillospiraceae bacterium | reverse complement strand
ACAAGAAGCTGCCGTACCTTTTTATAGGTGGCGGCGGTTTCTAATCAAGATTAGACGAAAGCTGTTCCTCACAAAACTCTTTTAAAGTCGGAACGCCATTTATGGCCGTATCCCAAGCAACCTCAAGGTCTATGTCGCTGTAATCGTGTACAACAATATTCCGCATCCCTTTGATCTGATTCCAAGGGATACTCTCCATGGTGGCGCGGCGGTACTCATCGGATAGGCTTCCAACCAATTCGCCAATCTGCAAAATACAAAAGGCAACGGAATGCTGATAAGCCAAATCCTGTTAAAAACTTCAAAGTCCGCTTTGAAGCGGGAAATTGCCGCGTTGATATCTTCGCAGTATTCCAAAATCCTTGTCAGCCGCTGCCGGTCACGCTGCAACATAAACCTCCCGCCTTTCCCGACGAATATTTTCCCTAAAATATATATCACTTTCGTGACGAATAGGTTGGTTCAGTGTAGCTACTGTTGTCATGTCCAACTCTTTTTCGAGTGCCTCTGCCAAGTCGTTATATAAGCCGCCGTATTCCCAACCCACAAGTCCGGAGTCGGTTGCGTCCACCAACAGATCCACATCGCTGTCTTCTCTTGCCTCTCCGCGGGCATAGGAACCAAAGACATACACAGCCCGCAGACGGTATTTCTCCGCCACAGGTCGAATACGTAGCGCAATTTCTTCTAACGTGTATATCATAGATTTGGCCTCCTTCCCACTTGCTTACACTTCTATTATACTCGGTTTTACTGACTTTTCAAGTGAATGATGTAGAAAAATCATTGACTAAACCATATATAGTCCCGAGATGAATCTTGCACATTACTATGATAACTGGGTACTGGATGACAAGCATATTTCCTGTGGAAGCAGATAGTTTCTTCTTAATTGGGCTGGTATTGAATTGATGGTTTTATGGGGATACAGTCTGTTGCCACCAAAAGAAACATTGACAGACTTCAAAGAAGTCTGTCAACTTTCTTTTTCTCAGGTTTATATTTCTGCGTCAAACTTGCGCTTTTTTCGGGCGATTTCGCAGGCCATGTGCCGCAGCTCTTGTTCACTGATTCCCAGCACGTCCTCGATCTCGGTCATTTGAAACCCTTCCTGAAGCATACGAACCATATCCTGTTCCTGTGAGGACAGTTGCGCGCAAAACCGTTCCGTGTCCAGACGAAGCTCCAAACTTTCCGTCCAACCTTCCCCATCGGAGATCATATCATAAAGAGTGCCGCCCTCATCATCGTCACGCATCAGCGGCTGATCCAAGGACCGGCAAGCAAAGGTTTCCCCATAGCGACGATTCTCTGCCCGTAGCGCCGAACGGACGCTTTGAGCCAAATACGCAGCGAGATCGCCGCACGGAGGACGGTAGTTTTGCACCGCA
>CARXAY010000007.1:4102-14603 GCA_949093475.1 uncultured Oscillospiraceae bacterium | reverse complement strand
TCAGCAGAGCCTCTTTGGCGACCGATCGGCGATCTGCTAAAGGAGTACTTTTTGCCATTTGGCGGACGGCTTCTGCCACAATAGGCTTACCCCAAATCAAAAGTTCCTCCGTATCAAACTGCCGCTGCCCCACTTCATTTGTATAATGATGGGGGATGACTTTTCCCATCAGATATCCAGTTCGTTCATCCCGAACTAGTTCAAAAGTCGCAGGTAGCCGCAGTCCCATGGCTCTAATCTGTCTGGAAAGTGCTCGCGCTGCGATGACTCCACAATTCGGACAGCGAACGCCAACGCCGTGCCCATCGGCAATCGCCAAGGTCAGGTTATTTTCATCAAACCCGATACGGATGTATTGCGGTAGTTTTGACCGTAATGTTCTGCCGATCCGTAGCTTTCCGTCTTCTCCGATCGATGCCCTCAGGCGTTTTCGCCCGTCCTCTTTTTCGAACCATTTGAAGTGATAGCTTGCTGTTTTCATCCAGATACCTCCTTTTTTGCTGGGAGGTATTATTCTATAAGAATCGACAAGGAAATGCAAGAGGCAGAAGCCAACTCATGAGTTCCGTGACACGGCTAATGACAAACCACGCAGTGGCATCCAAAGTGACCACGCTAGCCAAAAAGGAACACCGCCGTGTGGCGGTGTTTCTTTTTGGCCTGACCCATGGACGAGAACAGGGCGGCGCGCCGCAGCGCGCAAAAAATGTGCCGGTGGCACGTTTTTTAGCCCGCGGGAGAGTCCCCGCTGGGTCACCAAACCAAAAGAACGCTCCGATGCGGGGCGTTCTTTTTTGTGCCGGAGCGGGTGCGAACGGCGGGCCTTGTAGGGAATGACCAAAAGAGAGGGAAATGTTTGTATAAAATACCGATAGAAAATGGGAGGAAAATTTTCGCTTTGTAACTACTTTTATGACGGTGCTATGGTATAATAACATATCAAAGTATAAGAATGGGAGCAAAGGAAGAATTGCGTCGGCACAATACACAAAACGAGTGAACAAACATATTACTGTTATAAAAGGAGTGAACTGGGTATGAGAAGTAAGAGAATAAGCAGACTATTGGCGATCCTTTTGGCCGTGGTCATGGTGCTGGGGACGCTCCCGGCGGGCGCGCTGGCGGCCCGGGTGGACGACGAGCCGATGGCCGCCATCCCTGCGGGGGAGGAGGCGGTTCAGGCCGCCGCGCCCAAGACGGACGCACCCTCGGAAAGTGCCAACGCCGTAGAGCTGCTGGCGGACGAGACCGCGGCGTATGAGCTCCCCGGCTATACGCTGGTGGACGCGGAGGCCAACGCCCTGCCCACCGGCGAGGATAATCAGTACCTCATCGTCGCGTGGCTGGAAGGCGTGCCCTATGCGTTTTATCCTGACGCGACTGGAATGGGGGGCAGTGCAGGCGATACGTTTGGGGCTGCAAAGAGCAGCAACCTGACGGCGCGGCTTACCGTTGCGAACGGCGCTGTGACCGCCCAGAACTATGGGGGGACGGCTTCCATTGACATGAGCGCGCTGCACTTTACTCTGAGCAGCAGCACCAACGGCGCTTCTTACGGCATTAGTGGCGGCGGGTATAACCTGACGCTCAATAATAGTGCAATGGGGGTCGCTGCGCCGGCGGCCGGGAGCAATCTCACGGTCGTGAATCTCGCGAACGGAAGCTATCAATTCAATCAGGGGGGTACGAGTGGCCGCTACTTTGTGTTTTTCCAAGCAAAGGAAACAGCGACAGGTTTTTGCTCGAATTTCTGCGGTGCTACAAGCGGCTTTATTGGAGTAACGAATGACCTTGGCACATTTACCAACGGCCTGTATCTCTACACCAAGAACCAGCCCTACACCCCGGCCAAGGCGGAGGCAGAGGGCAAAGAGGTGCATTATCTGGCCTTCAGTGACGCCGGGTTCACCGGAGGAACCACCGCCACGGCGGTGACGATCCAAGACGACAACGGCGCGGCGATCACTGCCGCCCCGGCCACCAACACCCCTTACCGCATTGTCTGTAATGGACAGGTGATGAGCGGGACATACACGGTCGATTCGACGACGGTGGCGTACGTTTGGCCGAGCGGCAATGCTGCAAGCGGCAACACGGCCTATCAGTTCAAGCTGTTTGCGGGAACAGAGGGCGGATATAAGCTCCAGAGCCCGCATGGTGGCGCTGGATACTATTTGACCCACGAGATCAAGGAAAATGCCCGCTTTAATACTGGCAAGACGATCAATACCTATATTTTCACAACCACCGGCGAGGAGTTCTATGTGACGCCTGTCAGAGACGGCGCTGACGGGTCTTATTACATTTGGTGGGCCGTCGAGCGGGAGACCCCGCCCGACCCCGGCGAGACCATCGAGCAGCGCGAGAAGGATCTCACCAAGGTGCAGCACTATCTGAACTGCGCCCCCGGCTGGGAGGGGATCAGCACAGAATCCGTTCTTGAGCTTTACAATGTGACCCCTGCCGACGGCGCGGTGGGGACTTACACCAAGGATACCGACGGCGTCATCAACAGCGGACTCTACGGCATTTATGATTCTGTCGGCTACACCCGCTGGATGCACGTTTCGGATGGCACGGTCAACTATTGCAGCGGTCAGGCGCAGAGTGACAGCCACGCCGACAGCGCCCATCATTTCCGCTTCAGCTATGTTGCGGAGGAGCGGGGCTACACCATTCAAAGCGCCAACACCTCAAAATATCTCCGCGCCGAGCGCAACGCGCTGTCTCTGGGAGACACGGGGACGATCTTCTATGTCACGCCCGTGAACGGCTCTGACGGCTCTTATTATATCTGGTGGGAGAGCGAGTATTGTCCGGGCGAAGCCATCGGCGAGATGTTCAACGCCGAGCCGGGCAACACTTGGGTGTTCACCGGCGGCGCGGACGTGGCCGGGCAGTTTGACCAGACCCGGGGCAGACGGAGCTTCGCGGGCCACTTTGAGGAGTATTTCCGCTGGCACTTCAATTTGAACGGCGACGAGAACGCTATGGGCAGCTTCAGCCCTGCCAGACAGCGGTATGTGATCAACACCGCCTACGCCTCGCTGACGCTGCATACCATCGTCAGCGAGGCCGGTTGGGCCGAGCGGGTGACGGCCTTCGCCCCCCGGGCCGTGACCTACATGGTGGGCAAAGAGGATTTGGCGAACGCAAGCTCCTTTGAGACCGATCTGGCTGCCTTCATCGACAAGGCCACCGCTCTGCGGGAGAACAACGGCGGATTTGCCGTCATTATGAAGTCCTACGACAGCAGCCTGTCCGCCCTGAACGACAAGGTGGACAGCGTGGTGGCCGGGTATAAGACCGATACGGCAAAATACAGCCACATTGTGGTGGTGGACGCCGCTGCCCTGACCGCCGCGCAGCTGACCGAAGACGGCCACCCCAACGCCGACGGCCACATGGAGCTGGGCAGCAAGCTGGCGGTGGCGGTGGGCGGCTCGGCCAGCGGTTTCCCCGGCAACGCCCAGAACCGCTATGCCGAGGCGGCCATGCCCGCTTTCGATAAGACGGTCACGCCCACGGTGACCTTCGCGGACGGCGTGATGACCATTGGCGGCCTGACCGGCGAATTTACCTATCAGGTGAAGCTGGCAGGCGGCATGACTGTCTCCGGCACAGGAACGAATACCGCCGCCGTTACCGGCCTGCCTGACGGGGAGGCCTATACCCTCATCACCCGCGCCGATCACGGGCAGACCCAGTATGCCACCGTTTACGGCACGGTGAACGGCGCAGAGGGGAAGCCCGCCCTGAACAGCGAACAGCAGAAGATCTCCGACCTGCTGGCCGCCAATCCCAATAAATCTTTGACATGGCTCTTTGTGGGCGATTCTATCACCCACGGTATTTTGGTGAGCGGCTACGACTCCGCGCCCCAGCTGATGGAGGAGTATCTGGACACCATCGGCCGAACGACGGACGTGGTGGTCAACGCCGGTGTGTCCAGCGCCACCACGGCCAGTACGCTGAACGCCAAGGATTACCGCCTGAAGCCCTTCACCCCCGATGTGGCGATCATTATGTTGGGCACCAACGACTGCTCCACCAACCTGACGGGCGATATGGCCATCTCCAAGGAGACTTACAAGGAGAATCTGGGGAAGATCGTGACCGAGATCCGGGCAAAGAACCCCAACGTCATTATCGTCCTGCGCACCCCCACCGGCTTTTGGGATGACAAACATCCCCAGATGAGCGCATATGTAGCCCAGCTGCAGGCGTTTGCACAGGAGCAAAAGCTGATCTTAGTGGATCAGATGACGGCCACCCAGCACACCATCAACAACTACCCTTGGTGCAAGTACCCCACCAGCGCCCAGTTCTATGGCGACAACCTTCACCCCGGCGTGGTGGGCCAGCTGAAGATCTTCCAGATGCTCATCCGGGAAATGGGCTTGTGGAATGACGCCAACGAGATCTGCAATCTGGACTACCTCTGGGATGGCATGACCACGGAGAACTCTTCTGTCAGCGTCGGCGACGCGGTGCGCACCAACGGCAGCAAGCTGACCTTGACCCCCGGCACGCTGGACGCCAATCTGGGGCGCACTACCCTTACGGCCACCAAGGACGGCCAGAGCTGGAGCGTCACCGCCGAGGCGGGGGAGACGCCTGTTTTGACCCTGCCCGACGGCACGTATACCGTCTCCGCCACCGGCGTGATGAAGAACGCCGCCAAGACGGTGACCTTTGCCAGCGCGCAGGTGGAGATGGACGCCAACGCCGAGCCCACCAAGATGCCCGCGCCGGTAGAGCCCAAGGCGTATGAGTATGTGCTGGACACAGACGGCGTGGAGGAAGGCGTTTACAGCATCGTTTCCGCCACCGGCCGCGTGGTAGGGATGCACGACAGCGGCGGAACGACCAACCAATGCGGCGCTACCGTGACCGACAACGATAACGACACTACCGTGGGCATCATGCATAATGAACACAAGTGGACGTTTGTGCAGGGAGAAGGGGGCAAATATGCCATTCGTTCCAACGGCGGCAAGTATTTGACCAGCACGGCCAGCGGGAAGCAGTTGGTTCTGAATACCACGGAGGAACTCTTCACCGTTGCCCATACGGCGAACGGGGAATATACCGTGCGAAATGCCGCCGGGAAGTATCTGGCGTTCCCGGATACCAACGCCACCGCGTGGGGCTTCCAAGACAATGAAGCCAAGGTCAGACTGTTCCGGGAGAATGAGGTAGAACTGGGGTTGGCCCAGACCGAGTTTAAGGGGACGAACGACCGTCCCATGAACCCAAATGACCCCGACAGCTATTACCGCATCCCGTCCCTGACCACCCTGTCCAACGGTTGGCTTATGGCGACCTCGGACATCCGGTGGTTTACGACCTACGACTCCCCCAACAATCTGGACACCATCGTCTCCCTCTCCAAGGACGGGGGCAAGACATGGGAGTATGAGGTGGTCAACTACTTTGCCGACTATGCCGCCCCCAATAAGAATCTGGCGGTGACCTATAACGCCAATAAGGCAGGCAGCGCCTCCTTCATCGACCCCTCTGTGGTGCAGAGCAAGGTGACGGATGAGGTCTATTTGCTGGTAGACCTCCAGCCGCCCTATGTGAACGGCGGCAAGATCGGCACGGGCTTTGACGGCGAGGGCCGCCTGCTGGTGGGCTATATCCCGGCCGCCAACGGGTATACGATGGATAACGTGCATAACAACGACCTCAAGGGCTACACCTACGACTATTATGTGGACATCAACAACGCCGAAGCGGGGGCGGAGCGGACGGTCAGCATGGCCGCTCTGGGCGGAGCGGCCGACGCGGCCGTGACGCTGTGGCCCATCTGCGCCGCTGCGGACGACAGCCGAACCGGCTACTATGCGGACGCTTTCTTCAACACCTACTACGACTACGGCGAAGAGGGCTTTAAGCCCGTCGCCGCGGTACAGCAGGAAAGCGCGAATCTCATCCACAACAACCTGTTTTATACCCAGTCGGATTGGAAGGCGTTCCCCACCGCCTTTATTATGCTTCGTAAGGCGACGGTCACCGAAAACGGTCTTGCTTGGGGCGCGCCCTATCTGCTCAACGCGCAGATCAAGCATGACAACGAACACTTTATCGGTGTGTGTCCGGGCCGGGGAGCGGTGGCCACGGTGAACGGGAAGGAGCGCATCATCTTCCCGCTGTATGACAGCGCCACCGGCAACGAGCTGGCCAGCGTGATCTACTCCGACGACGGCGGCGTGACTTGGACGCGGGGGGAGCGCACCCCTGATGTGACCACAAACGACACCGGGAAGTCCAGCGAATCTCAGGTCGTTGTGCTGCCGGTGAGCGACGATCCGGCGGACGGCACGTTCCTGCGGATGTATTCCCGCAACGGCCGGCCCACCATCAGCTATGCCGACAGCTATGACGGCGGTGCAACTTGGAGCGTCTCTGTGCGGGACAGCGCCCTGAACGCCAACAACCAGAACGGGCAGGGCTGCATGGTGTCCTTCATCAATGTGGAGGGCGTCCTGCGCGGGCCGGATGGCACAGTATATAAGAACCTGATCATGGGCGCCTATCCTCAGGGCACGGCCAACGGCGGCGCCTCCAAGCGTACCAACGGCGCGATCCGCATCGGTTCTTACAGCACCGAGACCGGGCTGGTCACTTGGCTCAATGAAGAAGTCACCCGCTATCGGGACGACTATATTTACTCCTGCCTGACCCAGAAGCTGGACGCACAAAACCGGCCGACGGACGGGTTTGCACTGCTGTATGAGACGGTAAGCGACGTGCCCAACAGCGCGGGCAACAATTTTACGGATATTCGGTCTGACAGCTTTACAGCCGGGGACATCATGGGCGAAAACTGGGCGTGGGCGCTGACGGAGGAAGACCTGCCGGCGTTTGTGCCGGTCGAACCCACCCTGCCCGAGGAAATGATGTGGGCCTATGTGAGCTTCACCTCCGGGACGCCCGGCCCGAATGTTGGCTGGGGCACCAGCGCGGAGCCGTACAGCATCACCCTCTACAAGGAGAGCGCCACCAACACCAACGGGGAAAAGGTCACAGAGATGGCGGACGGCGTCTATAAGCTCTGGTCTGGCAACCGCTGGATGCACGTGGATAATACGGACAACAAGGATAAAACCAACCAGTGTACCGGGAACGACAACGCGCACGGCTTCCGGTTCACCAGCACCGGCGACGGCTATTACACCATCAAGAGCGTGGCCAGCACCAGTCAGGAGCGCTATCTGAACATCGGCGCGCTTGGCAGCTACAATCAGCTTCCCTGCACCGCGACCCCCACCAAGTTTGTGGTGGAAAAAGTGGAAGGGGAAGGGATGTTTGTCATTAAGACAGCGGTATACCCGCCCTTTAACTTCAAAATGCCCGGCGTGACCGGCATCAACCAGACCATGACCTATCAGCAGGCGACCCAGCGCGCCGCCGTCAAGGGCGACGGGACGCTGTACGCGGTGATCGCCCCCAACGTCAACGGCGGTACAAGAGCCATGTGGGCGACCGATACTGCGACCGACAACTATATCGCGACGCTGAACGCGGATGAGACCCGCGTGACGCTGGACGGCGAAGTTGAGCGCCAGCTCTGGGGTCTGCGGCCGGTGACCGGCGGTTATAAGCTCGTCAGCTACAAGAACAGCAAGTATTTGACCACCACGGCCTCGGGCAGCCAGCTTGCGCTGAATAACGAGGGCAGCGTGTTCACCGTGGAGGAGGGTGCGGCAAGCGGCACATTCTATCTGAAGTCGGGGACACAGTATCTGAAGTGGGACGGCAGTTGGCGGATGGGGAGCGACCCCTTCGCCCTGAAGCTCTACACGCCGGTTATGGAGACCGCGGATCTGACCGGACGGGAAGAGGCCCAGACCACCTTCAGTGGCACGGGCAGCGACCAGCCCTGCAAGCCCGGCTTGGGCGGCAGCAATCAGTTCCGCATCCCTGCCATCATTACGCTGACCAACGGCTGGTTGGTGGCGGCGGCGGACGTGCGCTGGAGCCATGGCGTGGATAACCCCAGCAATCTGGAAACCATCGTCTCCGTCTCCAAGGACAACGGCCAGACGTGGGATTGGGAGTTCGTCAACTACTTCGGCGACTATGCCAACACGGTAAGCGACCGGCTCAGCACGGCGTTCATCGACCCGGCGCTGATCCAAGACCCCGTCACCAAGAAAGTGTGGATGCTGGTGGACGTGACCTCCGCCGACGGCAAGGGTACTTCCGGCAGCACCGGCTTTGACGGGCAGGATCGCCTGCTGGTGGCCCATGTGCCGACCTATGTGAATCAAAAAGCTCCCGGAAACGCCGGCTTGTATACCTACTATGTGAGCAAGGAGGGGACGGAGTTCACGGTGAACGGCGAGACCGTCACCCTCTATCCCATCGAGAGTTCTGCCGGAGCGACCGATTGCAATGGCCTCTATGTGGACGCGTTCTACAACATCTACCATGTGGACGCAAACGCGGTCGAGCGGGAGATGGTGCTCCAGTACGGCAGCGACAAGATCGTTCAGAATAACCTGTTCTTCCGCCAGTCCGAGTGGCGGGTGTTCCCCACCTGCTTCCTGATGCTCCGCAGCGCGGAGGTCAACGAGACCACCGGCAAGTTAGAGTGGAGCGATCCCATTCTCACCAACCTGCGGGGCACGACGCCGGGCGCCGGCGCGGCGTTCTTTGGCGCAGGACCGGGCCGGGGCTTGATTGCCGAGGACGGCCGCATCCTCTTTGCGGTGTATGACAACGTGGGCGGCGAACACGCCAGCGCCATCTATTCCGACGACCACGGCGCAACATGGCATCGCGGCGGCCGCGCCCAGAATACCGTGGGCAAAAAAACCAGTGAATCCCAGATCATCAACCTGCCTGACGGCTCGGTGCGGATGTATTCCCGTAACCTCGGCCGCTATGTGGGCTACAGCGACAGCACCGACGGCGGCGAGACTTGGGGCGCGACCAAGCTGGATGAGGGCTGGGGCTACTGCGCCAACTGCATGATCTCCGTGATCAACGTGGAAGGGAAGCTGACCGATCCCGACGGCAACGTCTATGAGAATATCATTGTGGCCTCCTTCCCCGAGGGCAACGGAAACTACAATGCCAACGAGGGGTGGAGCTATCGGGACACCGGCGTGGTGCGCTTCGGCTCGGTCAGCACAGAGGAAGGTCATCCGGTCACATGGCTGGGCGAGGTGAACAAGCTGCTTGGAACGGCAGACTTTGTATACTCCTGCCTGACCCAGATCCAAGTGGATGGGGTCAAGACCGACCGCTTTGGCTGGCTCTATGAGCCGTACGCCACCCGCGGCCACGGGATCAATGACGTGACCTACAAGGAGCTGACCGTGGCGGAAGTGCTGGGCGAAGGCTGGACGCTGACGGTGGATACGCCCGATGAACCCGATGAGCCGGAACATGGCGATTTGAGCAAGGCGGCCTTGACCGTCAGCCCCACCTCCGTTGCCTCCGGCGGCACGCTGACTGTGACCGTATCCGGCATCCCGGAGGATGTGACCGGCGTGACCCTGACCAAGGACGGGGATACGGTGGCCTTGACCAAAGGCCGGAACGGCGCGTATACCGGCACGGTGACCGCGCCGGTGGGAAGCGGAGACCGCACGCTGGTCTTTATCCTGAGCGCGGACGGCTGTGAGGCCAAACGGGTGGATGTGACCGTCACGCTGCGGGAGAGCAGCACCGGCGGAAATACCGGTGGAAGCGGCGGCGGAAGCAGCAGCGGCGGCGGTGGCAGCAACCAACCGTCTACCCCGCCGGAGGAGGAGCTGGACGATCCCGATGTGCCGCTGGCCAACCTGCCCAAGCTCTTTGAGGACGTGAAGGGCGGCGACTGGTTCTACGACGCGGCCAAGTTCGTGGTGGAGCAAGGGCTGATGATGGGCGTGTCCGAGACCAGCTTCGAGCCGCGCATGAACACCACCCGCGGCATGATCGTGACCATTCTCTACCGCATGGAGCAAGAGCCGGAGGTAGCGCCGGCCAAGTTCATGGACGTGGCTTCGGACTCTTGGTACAGCAGCGGCGCGGCTTGGGGCGAACAGACCGGGATTGCCAAGGGAATGGACGACGGCAGCTTCCGGGCGATGGACGACGTGACCCGGGAACAACTGGCAGTTTTCCTGTTCCGTTACGCGGAGCATCGGGGCTATGACGTGAGCGCCCGGGGCGACCTGACCGTCTTCCATGACGGCGGAACGGTCTCCGGCTGGGCGGAGGACGCCATGGGCTGGGCCGTAGCCACCGGGCTGATCAACGGCAAGGGCGCAGAGGGCCTCGACCCGCTGAGTACCGCCACCCGCGGCGAGGTCGCTGCCATCCTCATGCGTTTCTGCAACAGCATCGAGAAAAAGGCGGCCGACTGACCGCAACAAACGAAAAAAGAAGGGGTACGGGCCAATGGCCCGTACCCCTTTTCTTGTGTTTTGGGAGCTTACAGAGAGATCCAGCCAAGCACGTTGGCGAGGGAGCTGAACAGGATGATGACCAGACAAACGGG
>CARXAY010000007.1:0-4092 GCA_949093475.1 uncultured Oscillospiraceae bacterium | reverse complement strand
AACGGGAGCAAGGTACTTGAGGAAAAAGCGGTACAGCCGCTTTCTGCGGAAGCGGGAGGACAGCTCGATCTCCTCCTCGATCCGCGAAAAGCCCACCACCCGGACGATGAGGAAGCAGGTGGCCAGCGCGCCGAAGGGCATCATCACGGAGTTGGTGATGAAGTCGAAAAAGTCCAGAAACTGCATCCCCAACAGGCGAACGTTCCCCCAAACGCCAAAGCCCAGCGCGGAGGCCGTGCCGAGGACAAGGGTAATGCCCCCCATGAGCAGGCAGGACTGGAGACGGCTCAGGTGAAGCTCATCCCCCATGGTGGAGACGCTGGTCTCCACCAAGGAAATGGCGCTGGTCAGGGCGGCAAAGAAAAACATCAGGAAAAAGGTGATGCCTACGACCGGGCCAAGCCCCATACTGGCAAAGATCTTGGGGAGGGTGATGAAGGTGAGGGCAGGGCCGGCCTGAAGGGTCGCCATGTCGCCGCCGGAGAACACAAAGACGGCGGGAATGATCATCAGCCCGGCCAGCAGGGCGATGGCGGTATCAAACACCTCCACTTGAACGGTGCTTTTTTCCAAGTCCACGTCTTTGCTGATGTAAGAACCGTAGGTATACAGGATGCCCATGGCGATGGACAGGGAGTAAAAGAGCTGCCCCATGGCGGCGACCACCGTCATAAAGGAAAAGTCCTCCCACTTGGGGATCAGGAAGTATTTGACCCCCTCCCAAGCCCCGGGGCGGGTGACGGAATAGACCGCCACCGCCACCGCCAGCAGGATCAGGGCATCACTACCTTGGACACCCGCTCCACCCCTTGCTTAACCCCGGCCAAAATGACCACGAAGGTCAACAGTGCAAAGAGAATGAACCACAGCTCCACCTGACCGGAGGCGGCGGTGAAGCTGGAAAAATATCCGTCCCCTGCCAGCGGGGCGGCGTTGCCCCGCACATACTCGAAGAGGTATTTCAGCACCCAGCCGCCGATGACGCAGTAATAGGGCGCAATGATCAGGGGAACGATAGCGTTGACCCAGCCGCCGATATGGAAGGGAAGGGTCTTGCCAAAGGCGTGGAACGCGCCCACAGGGCTTTTTTTGGTCATGCGGCCCAGTGCGGTCTCCGACATGATCAGCGCATAGCCGAAGGTGAGCATCAGAATCAGGTAGGTCAGCAGGAACATCCCGCCGCCGTATTTTGCGGCGAGATAGGGGAAGCGCCAGATGTTCCCCAAGCCCACAGCGGAGCCGGCCACAGCCAGCACATAGCCGATGCGGCCGGAAAAGCTGGCGCGTGAGCCGGGGGTGGCTTTGTTTTTCATTTAATACCCTCCGTATCTGCATAGTTTCTCCATCATATCATTGTTTTGACATTTATTCAAGGACAGATATAAAAAAGGGGGACGCGCCGTCGGCGCGTCCCCTGTCGATGACGACGAGAAATCGGTTCAGTTTGCCCCGTACCGGGCTAAAAATTGGCGGGTGCGCTCCTCACGGGGGTGGTCGATGACTTCTTTGGCGTCCCCCTGCTCCACAATGACCCCGCCATCCATGAAGATGACCTGATCGGCCACGTCGTGGGCAAAGGCCATCTCGTGGGTGACGATGACCATGGTGGTGTTGCGCTGGGCCAGATTGCGGATGACCTTCAGCACCTCCCCGGTCAGCTCCGGGTCGAGGGCGGAGGTGGGCTCGTCAAAGCAGAGGATGTCGGGACTTAAAGCCAGCGCCCGGGCGATGGCCACCCGCTGCTGCTGCCCGCCGGAGAGCTGGTGGGGGTGATGCCCCGCCCGGTCGGCCAGACCCATCTGGGCCAGCAGTTCCTTGCCCTTGGCGTCGATCTCCGCAAAGAGCTGCTTTTTGCGGGCTTTGAAATCGGGCTGCTCCTTGGCCAGCAGCTTGCTTGCCAGCGTGATATTTTCCAGCGCGGTGTACTGAGGAAAAAGGTTGAAGTTTTGAAACACCAGCCCAAAGTGCAGCCGCTTGCGGCGCACCTCGTCCTCTTTTTGGGTGGAGGGGTCGTCGGCGTCGAACAGCGTCTCTCCTCTCACGGCGATGCGTCCCTTGTCCGGCCGCTCTAAAAAGTTGAGACAGCGCAGCAGGGTGGTTTTGCCGCTGCCCGAGGAGCCGATGATGGCAAGGGACTGCCCCTCCTCTAAAGAGAAGGTGATATCCTCCAGCACCCGGGTCGCGCCGAAGTGCTTTTCAATGTTTTGAACCTCTAAAATCGCAGCCATACGCCCACCCCCTCAGCGGAAATAGTCCAGCTTCTTTTCCAGCTTACCCAGCAGGAGGGTCACTACCCCGTTGAACAGCAGATAGTAGACCCCGGGGAAAAAGAGCGGCCAGAGCAGGCCGGAATAGCCGTGGGAGGTCTTCATAAAGGCCTGCCCCGCCCAGATGACCTCCTGAAAGGAGATGATCCGGGCCAGAGAGGTGTCCTTGACCAGCGTGATGACCTCGTTGGACATGGGAGGGACGATGCGCTTGACCATCTGCAGCAGGGTGACCTTGAAAAAGATGTCCCGCTTGGTCATGCCCAGCACCAGCCCCGCCTCCTGCTGGCCCACGGGGACGCCTTGGATGCCGCCCCGGTAAATTTCGGAGAAGTAGCAGGCGTAGTTGACGATGAAGGCGATGGCGGAGGCCAAAAACCGCCCCGCTTCCCCCGTGCCCCAAGGGGAGTACCCCATGACCTTGCCGGGGACGTAATAGAGGATGATGAGCTGGAGCATCAGAGGCGTGCCCCGGATGACCCAGATGACGGTGCGGGTGAGCCACCGCAGGGGGGCAAATCGGCTCATGGAGCCAAAGGAGATGATAAGTCCCAGCGGGAGCGCGCCCAAAAGGGTGACCACAAACAGCTTCAGCGTCTGCAAAAACCCCTCGTTCAGCGCGCCGAGGACAACAACAAAGACTTCCACGGCTTACTTCTGCTCAATGAGCTTGTCGCCGATCTTATAGGTGTCGGCGATGGCCTGCATCGTGCCGTCGGCGTAGGCGGCCTTGAGGAAGGCGTTCAGCTCGGCGGCGAGATCGCTGCCCTTGCGGAAGCCCACGCCGTATTCCTCGGAGTTCAGCTCGCAGGTGTAGGTCAGATCGGCATAGCTGGTGCCCTCGCCCACGGAGGCCGCGGCCATGAGGTAGTCGATGACGGCGGCGTCAGCCGTGCCGGAGGACACCTCCAACAGCGCGGTGGCCTGATCCTGAACGGGGGTGTAGGACGCGCCCAGCGCCTCCACCTGCTCCATGCCCGCCGAGCCGTCCTCCACGGCGAACTGCAGACCCTTCACGCTGTCCGCCGTCTGGTAATCGGCGGCCTTGTCCGCCTTGACGATGACCACCTGCGCGTTGTTGAAGTAGGGGTTGGAGCACTCCATGGCGGCCTTCACATCGTCGGTGAGGGTCATGCCGTTCCACACCACGTCGATGGTCTTGCCCTCCAACTCGGAGATCTTCTGGTTCCAGTCGATGATCTGGAACTCCGCCTTTACGCCGAGGCTTTCGGCAAAGGCCTTGGCCAGATCGGCGTCAAAGCCGATCCAATTTCCGTCGGCGTCGGTGTAGTCCATGGGCTCAAACTCGGTGATGCCGATGACCAGCTTCCCCTGTCCCTTGACGTAGGCAAGGTCGCTGTCGGCGGCGGACTTTTTCTGCCCACCGGTGCAGGCGGTGAGGGAGGCCATCAGGGCCAGAGCCAGAACCAAAGCAAACAGTTTCCGTTTCATTGTTCATTCCTCCAAAGCAATGTGTAAATGATGTAGTAGTGCGCTAACGATTTACTATGTTAGCACACGAAAGTACATTTGTAAAGATGGAAGCGAAAATTTTTTGCCGGGCGGGGAGTGGGGGCAGACATTGCGTTGCTCCGGCGGGTATGGTATACTTTTATAAAGCACCCATATGAAGGAGGACACACACATGAAAAAGACCCTTAGTATGGCCCTGGGCCTGCTCCTCACCGCCAGCCTGCTGGCCGGCTGCGGCGGAGGCGGGACCCCCAGCACCCCCGCTCCGGACCAGTCCAACGCCCCGGAACAGCCCAGCACAGGCGTCGCCACATACACCATCAAGCTGGCCCACGGCATGATGGAGAACACC
>CARXAY010000006.1:15479-16091 GCA_949093475.1 uncultured Oscillospiraceae bacterium | reverse complement strand
CATCGGGGGTCTCGGGCTGGAGCTTGGCCGCCACCTCGTCATAGCCCAGCGCGACGTCCAGCACCTCCGCCTTCACGTCGCCGTAGAAGCCATTGCTGCCCACGGGGATGGCGGCGGCGGTCACGGGATGGCTCGCAGCGCCCAGATAGGCCGAGCCCTCCAGCGTGCCGTCCACGTACACCTTCATCATCCCGTTGTTTTCCTTCACCCCGGTGATCATGTGCAGATCGCCGTCGTTGACCACGGTCTTGGATACGGCGGTCTTGCCGCCCACGGTGAAGATCGCCTTTCCGTCCTCCCGGATGCCCAGCGCATATTCCCCGCCTTGGCTCACCACCGCGCCGGTGGACACAGTGGACACCTCCGCGTTGACGGTGAAGCCGTTGCTTCCGGTGAGGGACTTGTCTGCCGCCGCAAGCTCGCTCACGCCGTCCGCCTTGGCGGAACGCTCCTGCGCGGCCACGGTGTTCTCTGCGTGGTAGGGGAAGGTAGCCGCCGTGGTTTGCAGGGCGTTGCCCGCCAGATCGCGGATGCCGGAGGCAGCCACGGTGACCGTCTCACCGTCCGTCATCGTCCCCGCCGCCGCGGTGAGGTGGAAGGTGCAGTCGTCGG
>CARXAY010000006.1:0-15469 GCA_949093475.1 uncultured Oscillospiraceae bacterium | reverse complement strand
GACGGTAAACGTCCCGCCGGTGACCTTTTCGTTGAATTTCACCGTCACGCCGTTGCCGCCGTCGCTGGAAACCCAAGCGAACTGGGGCGCGGTGGTATCGCCGTTCTTGGAGAAGCGGAGGATGCGCACCTCGTCGGGCTGGAGGGTCACGGTGTACTGCTGGCCGTAGGTCAGCGTCCCGGTGGTGGCCGTCCCCGCCGTCAGGTTGTGGGAATGCTCCATGTGATACTTCAGCGTCC
The DNA here is from genome assembly GCA_949093475.1 of uncultured Oscillospiraceae bacterium. GTDB lineage: Bacteria > Bacillota > Clostridia > Oscillospirales > Oscillospiraceae > MGBC124762. Next base: position 15,230 of record CARXAY010000006.1, on the reverse strand, counting down.
CGGCGTTTTCGGGCACGCCGATGGTTCGGTCAAAGGAGATGGTCACGCTCTTGGCCGTGGTGGCCGGGTTGCGGAAGGAGATGAGGCCGTCGGTGTCGTCAAAGCAGGCGAAGCCGTAAGCGCTCTGCTCCCCGCCGTTGGTCACGCTGTTCAGCTTCACCGTGCTGTACGGGCTTCCGCCGAACATCTTGGAGTTGCGGAGCATATGGTAATTCTCCTCCGCCCATGAGAGGAACTCGGCGGTGACCTCATACTTGCCGGGGGTCATAATGCTGTCGGAGAAATACAGCTCCCAGAAGGCCGTGCCCCGGGTGGACTGCATATAGAGGTAGTTCTGGAACTGCTCGTCGGTGGCGGTGCTGCGGTTCATTCCCGTTCCTTCCGTTCCATAAATAGGATCATGGTTGTAGATGTTGGACAGGGGGAACTGGAACTCATGGTTCTTGATGAAATCATAATAGGCCGCCTCGCGGTAGGTGAGCTGCTTATCCATCTTGCTGGCGCTGGAGCCGGCGTCCGATTGGTCGTGGATGCACTGGATCCACACCGAGTTGGCCCACTGGAGATACCATGGACTGGGGTTGACGTAGCAGGTGAGGGAGATCCACAGCTTGTTGATGTTGTATTCCTTTTCTTTCTCCCGCATCGTCTCCATCAGGTCGATCCAGCCCTCCCAGAGGTCGGTGACGTGGTACATATTGTGATAGCCGCCGGTCATGTGGTTGTGGGCGTAGCCGGGCACGCCGTCGGTGGCGGCCCAGCTCCCGTACTGCCCGTTGTCGGCAAAGCCGTCCCACTTCCAGTAGTTGATGCCGTAGTCATGCATCCACTGGACTGCCATGTCGGTGAAGTTCTTCAGGTACACCCGGTCGGCTACGTCGATGGAGCCGCCGCCGTTGCTTCCCTTCCCCTTCGCGGCCATAATATTGGCGATCTCGCCTTGGTAATTGTAGCCGCCCCGGGGGCCGACCCACACGCCGAAGTTACTGCCGAAATTATGCACCAGCTCGCTGGAGGGGGTGAGTCCCTGAGGGAACTTCTCATTGAACTCCCAGAAGCCGGTCTGGTTCAGCGTAGTGCCCGAACGCCTGATTTTGGTCGTATCGGTGGGAACGGTGCTGTTGTAGTTGTTCCAGCCGTCGTCCACCACGTAGGAATCCAGCGGGCGGACGCCCACCTTGTTCAGCTCCTTGTCGATCTCAATGAAAGATTCCAAAATGTTGTCATCGTCGATGAACATCATGTTGTCGAACCACGAATTGTACTGGATGCGGAAATCGGAGGGGGTGGCGATGGACTTGATGTACTCGAAGAAGTCCGCCTGAATGACCGCGTTGTCCGTACTCCGGGCCGCCCCCGCCACCGTCTGCCACGTGACGTACTTGCCGTCGGTGGTGAGCTGGTCGTCCGCCTCCAAGCGGGTGAAGGACTTGCCGGTGTAATAGCGCAGATAGCCCACGTTATCCACGATCTCGTTGTCCGCCACGGGGAATTCACAGCCGAAGAACATTCCTTGGATGTAGATGGGCTGGCCCAGATTGGCCTTGAACTGCTCCATCTGGACGATCCCGCCTGCGTCGGTGGGGATGGTCCATGTGGCGTCGGAGGAGTTGGTGACAAGGGATTCCAGATCAATGTAGTCGATCACCGCATTCTTCTTTTGGGCCTCCGGGACGCTGATCTCCAGATATTTGCGCATGAAGTGGTCGCCGTCATACATGACGACGTTTTCCGTGATGGTATATTCCACGTTACGGAAGGTAAAGGGCGCGAAGCGGAAGGTCACCTTCTGCCCTGCCTTTGCCACACCGTTGATGGTGGCGTTGGTGTTCTCCACCGTGGGCGCGCCGTCCAGCGTCAGCTCCCCAGCGGAAAACTCCCGGCTGCCGGTCAGACCCACGGTGGGGTCTTTCTCCGCATGGAGGTTGAATTCCGCGCCGCCGGCGTGGTTCGCCCAGTGTGTCTTGGACACCAATTTTAGTTGTCTGGCAGCGCAGGGCGCGTCCAGCGGGACATATGTCGTTCCCTCCTGCTGGAATTGACCGCTTTTCAGTTCCGTCCAGCCTGCGGCGTCGAAGTCCAACGCGGTCGCGCTGTCAGAATAGTAAAGGGTAAAGTCCTTGGTGCGTCCGTTGTTCCCGCCCGCCGATCTCTGCGTCCATGAGAAGCACTGGAAGGTGGTGGACTTCCCCAAATCAAAAATCACATTGTAGGGTGTGCTGGTCGTCCCATGCCCACTGTCGTCATACTTGGTGTGCCAGATCGAGCCGGTATTGCCGTCGATCAGGTTGGGCGCGTTGCCATCGCTTGGCCCGGTCTCATTTTGGTAGCTATCCGCCCTCGCCGTCCAGCCCGCGCGGTCCAGCGCAGGGACTGTGTTGACCACCCGGAGTTTGAACTCCTCGCTCCCCTCCCCCGGCGTAAACACCGTGGGCGCGCCGTCGGTGCGCTTGTTGGTGAGATTGACCGTGGCCAGCTTATTCTCCGCCGTGGAGAACGTGCGGCTGATGTAGCCGTTGCCGATGGTGAGGCTGTCCCCATCCGTGGTCACGGACACACGGTACGGGTCAGCCGCGGCCCGCTCCACCACCAGCGCGGCCAGCGCGCCCAGAGGCAAGAGCGCCGCCACCAAAAGGGCGGCCAGCCATTTTTTCCAAGCAACCTTTTTCATGTTACCCCTCCTGATTTCGCAAACGGATTCATCTCCGGTTTACCGGAGATGGAAATGTCATGACATTTCCTCCGCAAGATATTTTCAATATAGCACTCGTCTGTGTATTTTGCAAGACTTTTCTCTTTTAACCTTGTGAATTTTGTGCAATTAGACGGAGTCGCTGTTTCTTTGGCGTACGGGAAGAGGCCGGGGGATGAAATATGAAAAAGCCGGCAGGCTTAGAGTGTCTCCCGTTTCCGCTCACTCCGGGACACATATTGCTGCGGCGTCACCAGACTTTTGTAGGCCGGGCGAATGATCTTGTTGGCCGAGACCAGCTCCTCCATGCGGTGGGCGCTCCAGCCGGCCACCCGGGCAATGGCGAACAGGGGGGTATAAAGCTCCACCGGGATGCCCAGCATCTCGTAGACAAAGCCGCTGTAAAAGTCCACATTGGGGCTGACACCCTTGTAGATCTTCCGCTCCCGGGCGATGAGCTTGGGAGCGGCGGCTTCCACCGCGTTATAGAGGGCCAGTTCCTTCCCCTTGCCCTTCTCCGCCGCCAGCTTTTCCACAAAGCCCTTGAAAATCACCTCTCTGGGGTCGGACAGGGAGTAGACCGCGTGACCCATGCCGTAGATCAGGCCCTTGCGGTCAAAGGCCTCCTTGTTCAAAATTTTGGCCAGATAGGCCATGACCTCCTCTTCGTCGGCCCAGTCCCCCACGTGGCGCTTGATATCCTCCATCATGGACATGACCATGATGTTCGCGCCGCCGTGGCGCTTGCCCTTGAGGGAGCAAAGGGCCGCCGCCATGGCGGAGTATGTATCCGAGCCGGAGGAGGTGACCACTCTGGTGGTGAAGGTGGAGTTGTTGCCGCCGCCATGCTCGGCGTGGAGCAGCAGCGCCACGTCCAGCACGCGGGCCTCCAAGGGCGTGTATTTCATGTCCGGCCGAAGCATCCGCAGGAAATTTTCCGCGATGGAGTACCGGGGGTTGGGCCGGTGGATGTACATACTGGCATTTTTCCGGTAGTGGTTGTAGGCGTGGTAGCCGTAAACGGCCAGCATGGGGAATACGCTGATGAGGCCGATGCACTGCCGAAGGGCGTTTTCCTCGCTCAGATCGCCCACCTTTTTGTCATAGGACGCCAGCGTCAGCACGCTCTTGGTCATGGTGTTCATCACATCGCTGCTGGGCGCTTTCATAATGACGTCTCTGGTAAAGTTGGTGGGCATCGTCCGGCACACCGACAGCGCCTCGCAAAAGCTGCTCAACTCCTCCTCGCTGGGCAGACAGCCGAAAATCAGCAGATAGGCGGTCTCTTCAAAGGCAAAACGCATCCCCGTGCTGCCCCGGATGAGGTCGGTCACGTCGTAGCCCCGGTAGCGCAGCCGTCCCTCGCAGGGGGTCTTCACCCCGTCCACCATTTCAAACGCCTTGACCTCCGAGATGTTGGTCAGCCCGGCCACGACCCCTTGGCCGTTTTCATCCCGCAGCCCCGCCTTCACGTCAAATTCCTTGTATAGCTCCCGCGAAACTGCGTCGTTCTCCCGGCATAGAGCCGCCATCTTCTCCGTGTACTGCTGCACATTCTCGTACTTTGTCATGTTATGCCTCCTTGCGTCCCCAATCAAATTCTATAATATGAGCATTATACCACACCTGTCCCGCAAATTGCTTGAACAGGCTGTGAACTTTCCTCCGCCCACACAACAAGAGAGCGCACCCGATGGGGTGCGCTCTCTTGCTATGGATCGTTCCGATCTGCCGATATGCTGTATGTGATCTTGTAGATTAAAAGAAATTTCCGGGTGGGAGATCAACCAGCCGGGCCAATGTCGATCCAGTCGGTCAGCCAGCGGCCATTCGTAATCGACCAAAGCCGCTTTTGCAGAATTCCGTTGTGGACACGGGTACACCAAACAGTCTCCTCCGCGTGGGGCGCAATGCCGGAATCCTCTGCTTGGGCGGGCAGGATCGGCGTGACCGCTTCCGCGGCCAGCGCACTGACGCAGCTGCCGACCATGCTCAGGACAAGCAGCAGCGCAACGACTGTTTTCTTCATCTTCATGGAAGCACCTCCAGATTTTGAAATACTTCATCTTTCAGCATATCAGCAGAAACTATGCACACAAATTCTCCGTCGCTCCAAAACTCATACTCTCCGGAAGGCAGCCTCTTCAGATAAGTCGTTTGGGATGATATTACCGAGACGACATCGCTCTCATCTGTTTCAGGAGGCAGCTCTGCCGGTTGAAGGATAAACGCAACTGACGCCAAAAACAGGGCTATGCTCACCACCAAAGCCGCAACCGCCGTCTTGTCCCACTGAGGAGCGGCATCGATCGCCGTTCGCGCCCGTAACACCAGCGTATTCACTCTGCTCGGTTGAACAAAGGTACTTGCGCCGATAAAGGGCGAAACACCTTGATCTGCTTGCGCCATAGCGCGGCGCATCGCCCCCACATAAGCGGCCGTACCCATGTTGTTCAGCACAGTTTTGTCGCAGCGCAGTTCCAAAATGTCCGCCAACGACTTTTGCGCCAAGTGAACCAAGGGATTCCACCAAAATAAGCAGCGGAACATCAGAAAGGCAAACCGCAGCCACGCATCGTGACCGGCAATGTGGGTCATTTCGTGCTTCATGATCCAGAGCCAGTCGTCTTTGTTTTCCACGCTGACGGGCAGAAAAACGGTCGGATGCAGCAAGCCCATCGTCATAGGCGAGGAGACTGCCGGAGTCATACAGATCATGCTTTCGCTGAGACCGCATTGCCGGGCCGCGGCTTTTACTTCCGGCGTTAAGGGTACAGCCGGGATCTCCCATAGCTGCCGCCGGTCACGAACCATACCGTAAATGACAAACCCAAGCCACAGCAAACTACCTGCGATCCACAATCCCGCTAAGATCCCCCGCACAGTGACCCCCGCACCGGCTGATAGTCAAGGGCACGGCGCAGGACAGGCAACAGCTTATACGAACGGATGACGAACATATACTTGCTGTCCAACGGGAACAGCAGACGCACGAGGGTCATGACCACCGCCATCGACCATGCCATAGTACCATGGCGCATGAGGAAATTTGTGTGTCCGCGTAAAGCGCCCAGCAACAGGAAGGCCAGCGCGAACCATAGGGTCGCACTTAAAACCGACCAGAAGCTGATCATTTCCCTATCTCGTCCTTCTTTTCGGCAATCATGTCCTCCAGCTCTTTCAGTGTTTCCTCCGTGACATCTTCTTTGTCAAAAAATGCAGACATCAGCCCGGGCAGCGTGGGCTTATAGAGAGCGCCGGCTTCCGACACCTGCTTTGCAATGAATTCAGAATAGGTCATGGTCGGAGCAAAGGTGCGGGCAATAGTCTTGCCCCGGCGGACAAAGCCCGCTTCGTAGATCATTTCCTTTTTCAGCAGGCCGTCCAAAATCGCAAAAATGGAACGTTCCTTCCACCTGCGCTGGGGGATCGCCTCGATCAGCGCGGCCGAAGAAAGCGGTTCCTTGCTGCTCCATAACGCGTCCATAATTTCTGTTTCGCTTCTGCGTAAAAGCATATTGTCTCCCTCCATCGTAGAATTCTGGGTATCCTTTGCACTATGGCTATTATAACCCGACCTCAGCCTTACGTCAAGACGCAATCCAACCATATACGACACAGTCTATCGATCTTTGACCGGTGCCCTGCTCTTTTTCAGCAGTATTTCATGTGTAAGCACCATCAAGGACAAGATGGCCAGCAGATAGAAGGGAAACAGCGATACGGTGATATGGTTGGCGATCAAGCCAAACAGCGGCGGCATCAGGCAAGTTCCCACATAAGCGCTGGCCATTTGAACGCCGATGATCGCCTGAGAGTTCTCCGCGCCGAAGTGGGCGGGTGTGGAATGGATGATGCAGGGGTAGATGGGGGCGCAGCCAAGGCCAATGAGGATCAGCCCTGCAAGGGCGGCGTATTCCCCCAGCGGCAGCAGGAGGGCGACGATTCCCACCGCAATGATCCCCTGCCCCAACCGAATCATTTGGCTGTCGCTCAGCTTCATGGTCAAAAAGCCGCTCAGCGCCCGGCCCACTGTAATACCGATGAAAAACAAGCTGGCAAACCCGGCCGCAGTTTCCGCCGGGACGCCCTTGTACAGCGCCAGATAGCTGCTGGCCCACAGGCCCGCCGTCTGCTCTACGGCGCAGTAGCAGAAGAAGGTCACCATGACCGCCTTCGCGCCGGGGATGCGGAGGATCTGCCTCAAGGACAGCGCCGGGGCTTCCTCTGCTCCCATTCCACTTTCCGACGGTTTTTTCCAAAGAGGCAGGCTCAGCATTAAAACCGCTGTCAGAACGATCTGCAGCAGGGCAATGTAGCGGTATCCCATGTTCCAGCCGCCTCCGCCGGTAAGCGCATACCCCATGATGTAAGGGCCGAGAGATGCCCCGACGCCCCACATACAGTGAAGCCAACTCATATGCCGGCTGGCAAAGTGAAGGGCCACATAGTTGTTCAGCGCCGCGTCCACGCTGCCCGCCCCCAAACCGTAAGGGATGGCCCACAGGCACAGCATCCAGAAGGAGTGGCTGACGGAAAAGCCAAGGATCGCCGCCGCCGTCATCCCCACGCTGATGGCCGTTACCTTTCCCGCACCCAGCTTCCGGGTCAGCCGGTCACTTTGCAGGCTGGAAATAATTGTCCCAACCGCGATGATCATGGAGATGACCCCGGCATAGGAAACGGGAACGCCAAACTCAACGTACATGGACGGCCACGCCGACCCCAACAAAGAGTCGGGCAGGCCCAAGCTGATAAAAGAGATATAAATGACTGCCAGAAGTAAGTGAAGCATCTTGCGTCCCTCCTCGCTTTCTGATATGATAATACCACCAAATCAGAGAAAGTGTTAGCAAAAAACTCCCAAGATCATGCAACAAAATCACCGGGAGGGGTAATCGGCATGGCTTTGAGCGTATGCGGGCCGGTTTTCACTGACCGGCAGGGCCGAGAACTGACCGAGCATGGCACGCCGCTGTTCCCCGTGGCTTGCTACCATGACAGCATCAGCGAAACGGCCGTGCCGTGGCACTGGCATGACGAGCTGGAGGTTTTGGTCGTCGAGGCCGGAATTGCCCGTGTCGCCGTCAACGGAACTGATTACATCGTAAAGCAGGGAGAAGGCTTTTTTATCAACGCCGGGGTCTTACACGGGGTATGGCCGGAGGGCGCAGAGTCCTGCTTTTTGCGCTCTGTGGTCGTTCACCCCAGATTGGTGGGCGGAAGCATAGATAGCATCCTCTGGCAGAAATACTTGGAGCCGCTGCTCTCTGACCCATGCCGTCCCTGCGTCCATTTTGCCAATCCACAAGGGTGGGAAAAGGCCGCTTCAACGGCGATCGGAGAGGCGTGGCAAGCCTGTGTGTCCGAAGCGGAGGGCTTTGAGTTTGAGGTGCGGGAGCGGCTTTCCAAGCTCATTTTCCTGTTGGCAAAGAATTGCCCTGCGGAAGAAAAAAGTCCCTCAGAGAAAACTCTGAGGGACGGGGAGCGCATTAAGGTCATGCTCCAGTATATTCAGGAACACTATGACGGAGCGTTGACCCTTGCCATGATCGCAGGAAGCGCCAACCTCAGTGAAAACGAGTGCCTGCGGTGCTTCCGCGGTATGATCGGCTGTACGCCGATCCAGTATGTCAAGCAGATACGTATCCAGAAAGCGGCGGAGCTGCTTTTGTCCACGGACGCAAAAATTTCGGATATTGGGGCGAAGTGCGGCTTTCAAGAGATGAGCTATTTTGCGAAAACCTTTCGGGAACTAAAAGGCTGCACCCCCGGTGCGTTCCGAAAAAGCGCCTCCCCCAAGCTCAAGTGTCCGCGCCACGGGAGTCTTCCGCCGGTTCTTCCAGCGAGAAGGTGACGGAGATGTTTTCTCCGCCCGCCTTCAGCACGTCCCGCAGCTCGTCGTCCGAAACGCCGTCGATATGGCCCAGCAGGGTGAAATTCCATGTGTTTTCCCCGTAGTAGATGGTGACGCTGCTGCCCTGATACAGGATAATATCCCCCGGCTTGGTGGTGATCTGACGGTTGCTCTGGGGCAAATCCACGCCGATGCCGCCCACCTTCTCAAACCCGCCGTAGTCGCTCATCTCCACGGTCAGCGGCCCGCTGCCCAACAGCTCCTTCAGGGCGGCGGCAGAGGGGTTGTCCTCCAAAACCGCCGTCCAGACCGTGTCGCCGATCTGAAGATACATCTTGCTCGTCTCCTCGTTCGCAGGTTTTGGTAACGCAAGCCCGTTTACCCAGCTCTCCACCTGTGACGTACCGGAGAAGCGGCGGCCCTCCAGCCATGTGGCGTCCGGCTCGTAGCCCCGGAGGGTGGCGTCCTCATGGCCGCTGCCCCCGGAGGTACAGAAAGTGGCGATGGTCTTACCGCTCAGGTCGTAGGTCTCCAAGAAGGTGTGGATGATCTTGGGGGCGTGGCCATGCCAAATGGGATAGCCGATCAGCACCGCGTCATACTGCCCCATATTCTCCACCGCATTCTGGATGGCGGGGCGGGCGGTGGGATCGTTCTGCTCGGCGTTGGCCCGGCAGTCGGTGGTGTAGTTCAAGTCCTCGGCGGTGTAGGGCTCGGCGGGCACGATCTCGAAGAGGTCGCCGCCGCTGACCTCCGCCACCTTTTCCGCCACCGGTCGGGTGTTCCCGGTGGCCGAGAAATAGGCCACCAGCACCTTGCCGCTCTCCGGGGCAGGGGTCGGTTCATAGAAGGTCTCATAGAGCGCCACCGCCGCCTCGGCCCGGGTGGCGGGTACAGCCAGCTCTACGCTCCCCGTCCATGCGGGATCATCGCCGTTCTGGCGGGCGATGACTACATGCAGCATTTCACGGCTCACCGGGTCGTCCACCCCGAACAGGCCGTTGCCATAGCCCCGCAAAAGCTGCTTTTCCGCCGCCCATGTGACGGCGTTGGAGTACCATACGTTAGGCTGGGCGTCGGTGAAGTTTGGATCGCCGTTGACCTTGGGTTCTCCCGCCTGACGGTAGAGGATGGTAGCAAGCATAGCCCGGGTCATAGAGCCTTCCGGGTCAAAATTTGTCCCGTCCTCCACACCGTTCATCAGTCCCTTTTCGGCGCACCATGTCACCGCATGGGCGTAGTCGGCGTCCGGGGATACATCGGCGAAGGCCGGGGCGGCCTGCGCCGCGCAGGCGGTCACCTGAACCAGCATGACCAGCGCCAGTAAAACGCTCCAGATACGCTTCATCTTTTTGTCCTCCTTCTTTATTTCAGGTTTTCATACTGTTTCGTGTCCACCGGCTCGCACCACTCGGTGGAGCAATCCTCTCCGGGAGCTTCAAAGGCGATATGGCTGAACCAGCTATCCTTAGCCGCGCCATGCCAGTGCTTGACCCCAGCGGGGATGGTGACCACATCGCCGGGATGCAGCTCCCGCGCGTCCTTGCCCCACTCCTGATACCAGCCCCGGCCGTCGGTACACAGCAGGATCTGCCCGCCGCCCTTGGACGCATGGTGGATATGCCAGTGGTTGCGGCAGCCCGGTTCAAAGGTGACGTTGGCCAAGAAAATAGTCTCCTTGGGGTCGGTGAGAGGATTGATGTAGCTGTTTCCGTCAAAATATTGGGCGTAAGCGTCGTTGGGCAGGCCCAAGCCGAACATTCCTCCGTCCACGCCGGGATCGTTCTTGTAGACCTCCACCGCCCCGCGGAACGCGGCCCACGCATTGGGCCACCCGGCATAAAAGGCCACATGGGTCAGGATCTCCGCCATCTCGTTTTTGGTCACGCCGTTCTTTTTGGCGTTCATCAGGTGGTGCTGGAAGGAGGTGTCGAAAAGCCCCTTGCTCACCAGCACGGTGACGGTAAGGATGGAGCGCAGCTTGGGAGACAGCCCCTCCCGATTCCACACCTCCCCAAACAGGATATCGTCGTTGAGCTGGGCGAATTTGGGGGCAAAGTCCCCTAATTGATCCCGGCCTGCCGTTTGCTTTATCATGGGAATTCCTCCTTGTCGCTTTTGTGTTATCCCAAATTTATTGTATAAGCGGAATCAGGAAATAGCAAATACCTATTTTCTATATCGTGTTATGTTTGAAAAGAATAACACATTCTGTTATACTGACCGTAGGAGGTGCGATCATGGAGCTTCGCGTTTTACGGTATTTTCTGGCCGTCGCCCGGGAGGGCAGCGTCACCCACGCCGCCCAACGGCTACACGTCTCCCAGCCCACCTTGTCCAAGCAGCTCAAGTATCTGGAGGAGGAGTTGGGCAAAAAGCTCTTTGTCCGCAGCAGCTTTTCCGTCCGGCTCACGGAGGAGGGGATGCTCCTTCGCAAGCGGGCGGAGGATATCTTGGAGATGGTGGACAAGACCGAGGAGGAATTCAAGGCGCTGGGGGAGATCAACGGAGGAGATATCCACGTCGGCGCCGCCGAATCCGACGGCATCAAGCATCTGGCCCAGCGGGTCAAGTCTCTTCAGGCGCAGTATCCCCGTGTTCGGGTGCATTTGTACAGCGGCGACCGAAGCGACCTCACCGAGCGGCTGGAGCGGGGCTTGCTGGACTTTGCCGTGCTGGTGGAATCCAACGATCTGCTCAAATACAACCACCTTCCTCTGCCCGGCGCTGACACGTGGGGCGTCATCCTGCGCCGGGATCACCCGCTGGCGGAGAAGGAGGCCTTTTTGCCGGAAGACCTCTTGGACGTTCCCCTGATCTGCCCCCGGCAGGGTCTCCAAAAGGAGCTTTCCGACTGGTTTCAGGAAAAAGTGGACAGGCTGAATATCGTCGCCACCTGCAATTTGGCCTATAACGGCGGGATCTTGGCCCGGGAGGGTCTGGGTCTCCTGCTCTCCTTTGACAAGCTGGTGGACACCGGGGCGCAAAGTCCTCTGTGCTTCCGTCCCTTGACGCCGCCCCTCCACTCCAAGCTGTTTCTGGTCTGGAAAAAGTACGCGGTATTTTCCCCGGCTGCGAAGGTCTTTTTGAATGTATTTCAAGAGGCCGGGGACTGAACGGCCCATCGCCCCCATCGGCCCGTATATGAAAAGGCCCGCAGTCATTCGACTGCGGGCCTTGTTGTGTGAAGGGCACAATCCCCAGTCAGCCTTCGGCTGACAGCCCCTTTCCAAAGGGGCCTTGGGCGGGCGGCTGAGGACAGCCGCCCCTACCAAGAGAAACAAAGGCTTCGGTGGGATCGTAGGGGCCGATGTCCCCATCGGCCCGCCCTCGGTCATTTGATAAGGGCGATGAAGCGGTCAAGCATGACGGCGACTTCCGCGCGGGTGACGTTGGCCGTCGGGTCGAGGTCGTTCTGGCCCTTGCCCTTGAGGATGCCGTTGGCCACACACCATGCCACGCCGTCCACGGCCCAGTCGCCGGTGGAATCGCCGTCCACAAAGACCTTGAGACGGTTGGCATCCGCCTTGGTGTCCATGCCGATGAGCTTGGCATAACGGCACAGCATCACGGCCAGCTGCTCCCGGGTGATAACATCGTCGGGCGCAAAGATGTCGGTGGTATAGCCGGTCACGACTTTCGCCTTGGCCGCCCAAGCAACACCCTCGGTGTAATACTTGCCCTGCGCCACGTCCTTGAAGGTAGTCTCGTAGTCCGTCTTGCCCTGAGACAGACGGTGCAAAACGGTAGCCAGAGAGCCACGGGTCATGGGAGACACCATGTCGTACTTGTTGTTGCCCACACCGTTGACCAACTTCAACGCCGCGGCGTTGTGGATGGCCTCATCGGCCCAGTGGTCGGCAGGAACGTCCTCAAAGCGGGTCTCGGTTTCAGGGATGGTGGCGGGGATCTCCGCCTTGACCAGCTCCTCCCCGTTTTCATCGGTGACGGTGATGGTCACGTCGCCATTCTTGGCGGTGACGGTCTCGGACTTTGTGCCATCGGGCTGCTGGACGGTTTCGGTCACCGTTCCGTCCGGCTTGGTGACCGTGGTCACCTTGCTGCCGTCGTCGCGGGTCTCGGTAGTGGTAGTGGTGGAGGAATTGTTGCTGCCCGACGGACGGGAGGGCCACTCCGGCGTCTCGGCCTTGGTCACGGTAATGCGGCAATAGGTGATAGCCTCGGTGTGGATGGTGTCGGTGGCGGACACAGTAATGGTCGCAGAACCTTCCGCCACGGCGGTCACCACGCCGTTTTGATCCACGGTAGCGATGGCCTCATTGTCGGAGGCCCAGAACAGCGCCTTGCTGGTGGCGTTCTCCGGGGTGGCGACGGCGGTAAGGCGCAGGGTCTTGCCCACCTTCACCTCCGCCTCCGTGGGATCGAGGTCAATGTGGGTCACAAACACAAGGTCGTCCGCCCGCTCGCTCACGGTGGCGGTGGGGTCGGAGGTGATCTCCCCTTCATAGCTCCCGGCGGCGGTGACCTTGACCTTGATGGTCGCGCCCACGTCTTCCTCCTGAATTTCATAGGTTCGCGCGGTCTCGCCTTCGATCACGGTCTCGTTGCCCTCCGCGTCCACCTTGATCCACTGATACGCGGCGGTGTCGGCGGCGGCCACGGGGACGGTGTTCACCTGAAGCGTGCGGCCCACACGGGCAGGGCCGACCAGCGTCACGGTTTGGAGGCGCACAGCCTGCGCCTCGCCGGCGGCGGTGATGACCACGTTCCCGGTCACCTGTTCGCCGGGAATGGTGACCTTGCCGCTCTCGTCGTTGTAATCGTACTGCTCCGCCGTCAGCTCCGCGCCGCCCACCTCTACGGTGATGCTGTCAGGCAGGGCGTAACCCCGGGCGGCGGAAAGGGTGGCGGTAAATTCCACCCCGTGGGTGGCGGTCTGAGGCGCGCCCGAGGCGGTCAAACCGTTGGTCAGGTGATAAACCGCCGTGTAGGTCTTGGGCACAGCCGCGCCGGAAATCGTCACGTTGCAGACCACGCCGTTGTCGAAGGTCACCACCCGCCACGCGCTCTCTGTGGCGTGGGTGCGGTAGGTAAAGTCGGTGAAGGCGTTGCCGGTGTCATCGTTGGTCATAGTGATGGCCTTGGGCATCTCGTAGCCCTCTTCGGGCTTCAGGATGATCTCCGGCGTGTCGCCGTGGGTGGCGGTATGGGTGTGATCCCCCTCCAGATTGCAGGTGATGAACTCCAGATCGTGGGTGATGGTGTAGGTTTTCAGAGTAAATACGGCGGAGATCTCCACGCTGGTGATGTCGTTGGGCATGGTGAAGGTGTAAAGCCCCTCGGTGGACGGGTCGGCGTCGGCCTCGATCTCCTCGCCGGTGTTGGTGATGGCCTTCAGGCTGACCAGCTCGTAGCCCGTTTCGGGCTTCACGGTCAGGCGGGCGGTGTCCCCGGCGGGAATTTGGCTGCGGCCCATGGTGACGATGCCGCCCTCAAAGGTCTGGGGATTGCGGACCTCAACGTCCGTTGTTCCCTGAACCGCGATGGTGACGGTGCGGTGCGGTCCGGCCTCATGGAGGTCGTCGGCGGCCCGGCGGATGGCGTAGTGGCCCACGCCCATGTTCTCCAGTCTGGCCGTGCCGTAATTCCCGGTCACGCCGCTGTCGTCGCCCTCCTCAAAGAAGGGCGTCCATTCTGCGTCCTCCGGGATCTCAGCCGTGCCGTTTTCCACCTTCAGCCACTCGTAGTCGCGGCCTTTGAACAGTCCGGTGATCGCGCCGTCCTTCTCCCCTTCGGCGGAGACGTTCTCAAAGGTGGGGACGGCCTGCAGGGCGGGCCCGGCCGCCTTTTTCACCGCGGCGGTGGTCGCGGCCGCTTCCCCTTCGTGATACGTCCCCTTGGGGGTCACGGTGACGGTGATGAACTTGTCCTTATACGCCGCGTCCACAGGAACGGTGAACTGGCTCTCCTCCGCGCCCGCGATGGCCGTCCCTTCGCCGTTTGCGGTGTCGCTCACCGACCAGACGTAGTTCAAGCCCGCGTCCTTAAATTCCTGCGCGAGGGCGTTGACGTTGGCGGTGAGCTTCGAGCCCAGACGCACCGTGCCGTCCCCGTCGGCGCTGATGGCCACATCCCCCTCGATGGTGCGCTTGACAATGATCTTGCAGGTGTCGCTGGCGCCGCTGACGGCGGTGGCGGTGATGGTGGTCTCGCCCACCCCCACAGCGGTGACGAGGCCGTTGTTGTCCGCGTCGCCCACAACGGTGGCGATGTTCTCATCGGCGGATTCCCACTCCAAAACCCGCTGGTGGGCGCTCTGGGTCACGCCGTCGGGCTTGAAGGTGGGGGTCAAGGTGACGGTGTGGTCGTCGCCCGCGTTGACATAGATGGTGTGGGTCTCGTTTTCCTCAAAATCCACCCGCTTGATGGGCACATCCGCTGTATTGGCCAGCAAGGGAATATTGCTGCTGAGCTTGGCATCCGCCCAGTTGCCGTGGGCGCCGCCGTTACCGGATATGTTCGTGAGCACGCTCAAGACCAGTTCCTTGCCCGCTTCCTCAAGGTTGATGGAGAAGGCCGCAGGGGCGGTCTCGTCGTAAGTTTGATCCACGTTCAGCTTTTCTTTGCCGTCCAAGGTTACCCGGAATTTCAGGTTGGGGTGGTTGGAGGCGTTGTTGCACATATAGTAGCTGATGCCCGCCCGCCCCGTCAAGGTGGTAA
>CARXAY010000005.1:3004-16268 GCA_949093475.1 uncultured Oscillospiraceae bacterium | reverse complement strand
GTCATAGTGTTGGCGTTGTCGCGGTTTCCAGCGGTGAGGAGCAGCCAATCCTCCCCGATGGCGGTGAAGGGATTGAGCTTCAGGGACTTGACATCGACTTTCTTCATGGCGATCGACCTCCGATTCAAAATGAGTACAGTATAGTGTATGGAGAAAGGGTAGAAAAAAGCCCGCACGAGAGCCGTGCGGGCTTTTTTGACGACAGGAGACTTACTGCAGGCCGAACTTCTTGTTGAAGCGGCTGACCCGCCCGCCGGTGTCCACGACCTTCTGCTTGCCGGTGTAGAAGGGATGGCACTTGGAGCATACTTCCACGCGGATATCCTTCTTGGTGGAACTGGTCTCGATGACGTTGCCGCAGGCGCACCGAATGGTGGTCTTCTCGTAATCGGGATGGATTCCTTCCTTCATGGGTGTTCACCTCTTTGCACACAATTCGCACACGTTATTTGGCGTGTACACGATATCTTACCATATTAAAATTCAGATTGCAAGACTTTTTTAACCTTCCGGGGAGAAATTTTGCCGCTTCGCCTGACAGAAGCTCCCCAGCGCGAACAACAGGGGCGGGAGGACGATGGAGAGAAGGGGCGCAAGTATGAAGGCAAGCCATTCAACCTGCAGTATGCGGAAAACCACAAAACAAGAGAAACCAAAATAGATAAAGGGTGCAGCAAAAAGCGCAGAAATATACAGCAGGAAAGTGTATATGCTGCTTGCCCAAATCGGCAGCATTAAAATTGCCAGCCAGATACCAAACACTACACTGGGCCATACGACAGCCAAAATACTCTCTTTCCGGGTGGGGACAGTCCAGTGTCCACGTTTGGCTTTCAGCATCCCAAGGGGGAAAAGGGGGAGTATACTGATGCCCCCGAATATGACCAGAGGAATAAGTAGGACAGGAATATCCGGCCATTCTATGTTGGAGGCCGGCGACATAGCGTATAGCATTGACGCAATGAAGACCAGTACAAAAAGAAAGGAAAATATAAAAGAATAAAGGATATAGTATAAGGCAAAACCCTTGAACCGCTCCTTTAAGGTGGTAGCTGGCGGAGCGGCAGGCTCGCTCACTTCCACCACAGGAGTTTCGTTTTCATCCATCTCTCCCGCCTCCTCAGTCCGCGATGGGGGTGTGGTCGCAGATCTCCAATATCTTTTTCTGCAAAGCCTTTAAGTCCAAAAAGGTCTCCGGCTTTTTACGGGGGTCGCGCAGGAGGGCGGCGGGGTGGAAGAGGGCCATGGTCTGCGTGCCGTTTTTGTCGTACCACTTGCCGTGGTCGCGGCTGATTTTGAAATCCGGGCCGATGACCCGCATGGCGGCGATGCGGCCCAGACACACGATGATCTTTGGCTTTAAGAGGGCCACCTGATTGCGGAGATAGCCGATGCAGGCGTCCTCCTCGGTGTTGAGGGGGTCGCGGTTCTGGGGCGGGCGGCACTTGACGATGTTGGCAATGTAGACGTCCTTGCGCTTCAGGCCGATTGCCCCCATCATTTGGTCAAGGAGCTGGCCGCCCCGGCCCACGAAGGGCTCACCCTGAAGATCCTCGTTTTCCCCCGGGCCTTCTCCGATGAACAGCACCTCGGCGGTTTTTGAGCCCACCCCAAAGACCACGTTGGTGCGGGTCTCGTGGAGGGAGCAGTTGCGGCAGTTTTTACAGGCGGCCTCCAGTTCCGGCCAATCCATCATAGCGCAGTCCTCCTTTTTCGAGCTTTTCTGACATTATACAGGATTTCCCGGGAAATGGGAAGGGGGTTTACACAAAGCGCACCTCGCCCGCCAGATTTTGGGTAAAGACCCTGCGGACGGCGGCGGGGTCGCTGTTTTGCCCCAGCGCCCACATGAGCTTGGTGACCGCGGCTTCGGTGGTCATGTCAAAGCCCTGAATGACCCCTTGGGAGAGGGCCTTGCGGCCCACCTGATAGAGGGAGAAGTCGCTGCGCTCGTAAAGGCACTGGCTGCACACCACCACGGACAGCCCCGCATCGGTGGCCTTTTGGAGCTGGGCAATGAGGTCGCGGCGGATGAAGTGGAGTCCGCCCGCGCCAAAGGCTTCGATGACGATGCCCCGGTAGTGCATTTGCAGGAGTACGTCGAAGATCTCCGGGCGCAGGCCGGGGGTAAGCTTGATGAGAAACACGCCGGGATCGAGAGCGTCCAGCAGGCGGCAGGGAGCGGAGGGCGGAGCGGGGAGAGCCTCGGGATGGAGGGTGAGGCCGCTGCCGTCCACGGTAGCGCACAGAGGCCAGTTGACGCTTTCAAAGGCGTCAAAGGCGGTGGTGCGCGTCTTGACGGCCCGGCAGCCTAAAATGATCTTGCGGTCAAAGGCCAGAAACACGCCGCTTTGCCCGCCGGCGGCCATGGCAAAGGCGGCGCGCAGGTTCTCCATGGCGTCGGTAAGGGGGTGGTCGATGGGCAGCTGCGAGCCGGTGAGTACCACGGGAATGGGCAGACCGGGGAGCATGAAGGATAGCACCGAGGCGGTGTAGGCCATGGTGTCTGTGCCGTGGGTGATGACGATACCGTCAAAGTCGTCCTTGGCGGCATAGATGGCCCGGGCGATGAGCTGCCACTCCTCGGGCTGGATGTTGGAGGAATCCAGATGCAGGATGTCCCGGACGGTAAAGCGGTAGAGACCTTCAAAAACCTGAAGCCGCTGGGCCAGCGCGCTGCCGTCCAGCTCAGGGGCGAGGCCGTCTGCGGTGCGCCGGGAGGCAATGGTGCCGCCGGTGGTGAGAAGGAGGATGTGCTTCATGTTTTAATCTTCCTTTCATGGGATTTTTAAGAAAAGATATTGAAGCCGCAGGAAAGCGGGATTATAATAGGGCCATCCGAAGGGAAAAAGGAGGACATATTTTATGAAACAACCCAGAAGCGTAGGAATGTGCATCGTTTTGAGTCTGATCACCTGCGGCATCTATGCCATCTACTGGATGTACTGCATCCACAACGACGTGCAGGAGGTCAGCGGCGTCCCCCTTGGGACGAGCGGCGGGATGGTCATCGTGCTGGACATCATCACCTGCGGCATTTACGGCGTCTACTGGAACTACAAGATGGGCCAGCTGCTGGATAACGCCAAGGGCGTGCCCAACGGCAATTCCGCCATTTTGTATCTGGTGCTGGCGCTGTTTGGCTTCGGCATCGTGAGCATGGCCATCATGCAAAGCGAGCTGAACCATTTCGAGACCGGCGTCGATGGACTGTAAGAAGCGGCTTTTTCAGGTGCTTGCGTGGGCCGGAGCGGCGGTAGCGGCCGCTCTGGCCTACGCCGCGCTGGTGCGCGGTCTTGGATATGGCATCCCCTGCGTGTTCCACGCGCTGACGGGCCTTCAGTGCCCCGGCTGCGGGATAACGCGGATGGGAACGCGCCTCCTGCAAGGGGACATTTGGGGCGCGTTTGCCCAAAACCCTGTGGTGTTTGTCCTTCTTCCGGTGGCGGGCGCAGTTGCGCTGATCCACTTGACGCGGTATGTGAAAACAGGGGAGAGGAAAACGCCGAAATGGGAGGAAAGGTGCTGGATTACGATGGCGGCGGCACTGGTACTTTGGGGCGTGGCGCGCAACGTGACCCTTATGGCGTAAGACGCACGGGAACGGGCGCGGCCATGACAAGTGAGCCGGGGGTGACCCGGCAGTCGTAGGCCCAGATCTCCACCCCAGACTGGGCCGCCATACGCAAAGTATCTCCAAATTCCGGGTGGGTCTCGTCGTTTGGAGCAAAAAACTGCACGCCGGTCATTTGAATAACGAAGCACACCGCCGTTCGGTAGCCCTGCTGCCGGGCGGCGGTCAGTTCTTTCAGATGCTTGACCCCACGCAGGGTGGGCGCGTCGGGGAAGTATGCCGCGCCGTCCCGCTCTAACGTCACGCCCTTGACTTCGACGAAGCCCTTTTCTGTCTCTGTCTCCCAATAGAAGTCAAAGCGGGAGCTGCCCCAGACCGTTTCCCCTCGGAGAAGGGTCAGCCCGGGGATGCCGCCGGCGCGCGCCCACTCGGCAAAGACCTTGTTGGGGGCTTGGGCGTCCATGTTGATGAGCAGCGGGCCCTTTTCCACGGCGATCAGGTCGTAAAGGGTCTTGCGGGCGGGGTTTTCCGCAGGCTGGAGATAAACGGGCGCACCGGGGATCAGCAGCTCCCTGCAGCGGCCGGTGTTTTTCACATGGGCCACCACGATCTCGCCGCCCACCTCCACGTGGGCAATAAACCGGTTGGGGCGGGCGAGGAATCGACCGGGAATGACCTGCTGATACTCCATAAAACGACCTCCTTTACAGTAAAAACTCATTATATCACACGGAAAACAGACCGTCCAGCCAGAGGGATGAATTTGTGGAAGTTGCCGGGGTTTGTCGAACCCTTTTTGGGGGTTGTAACAAATCTGTAAAGAATGTGGACGAAGGATGAAAAAATGGGTTGCTTCCTGTGGAAGGGTGGAGTATAATGGCAGATGGAAAGGCGCGGCTTGTCCGTGCCAACACCCTGTTTGGGAAAAATGAAAGGATGGTAATCACAGATGAAGAACAGCAAGAAGCTCTTGGCTCTGGCGCTGGCTCTGGTGATGGTCTTTGCGCTGGTCGCCTGCAACGGCCAAGGGCAGAAGAAGGCCGCCTCCGCCGACGACATCCCCGACACCATGACCTCCTCCGACAACAAGTATCAGGTCGCCTTTATCACCGACGTGGGCCAGTTGAAGGATAAGTCCTTCAATCAGGGCACCTTTGACGGCGTGAAGCTCTATGCCTCCGCCAACGAGAAGAGCTATAAGTACTATCAGCCCTCCGGTGGCGATCAGGCCACCGACGACGACCGCTATGACGCCATGAAGGCCGCCGTGGACGGCGGCGCCGAGGTGATCGTCTGCGCCGGCTTCATGCAGGGCGCTGCTCTGGAGAAGGCCGCTGTGGAGTTCCCCGACACCAAGTTCGTCTTTATCGACGGTTGGTCTCTGGGTCTGGACAACGTGGTGGGTATTGCCTTCAACGAGCATGAGTGCGGCTACTTTGCCGGCTATGCCGCCGTCAAGGAAGGCTACACCAAGCTGGGCTTCTCCGGCGGCGGCAGCGGCACCAACGATGCCTGCTGCCGTTACGGCTACGGCTATGTTCAGGGCGCCAACGCGGCTGCCGCTGAGATGGGCGTTCAGGTGGAGATGAACTACTCTTGGGAGTACGGCGCTGCCTTCCAAGCCTCTCCCGAGCTGCAGAGCATGATCTCCGGCTGGTATGAGAACGGCACCGAGGTGGTCTTTGCCTGCGGCGGCTCTATGTTCCAGTCCGTTTCCGCCGCGGCTTCCGCCAACGACGGTCTGGTCATCGGCGTGGACGTGGACCAGTCCAGCCAGTCCGACACCGTCATCACCTCCGCCATGAAGGGTTTGGCCGACGCCACCCAGTGGGCCTGCACCAAGGCCTTTGACGGCAGCTGGAGCGAGATCGGCAACTCCGCCGTCTCTCTGGGCGCGAAGGACAACGCCACCGGCCTGCCCACCGCCACATGGAGCATGAAGAACTACAAGGTCGCGGACTATGAGAAGCAGTTCAAGGACGTTGTGGACGGCAAGCTGGTCATTGACGCCGACTTCAACAACCTGAATCAGGCTTGGTCCAACCTGACGCTGAACATCATCTAATTTCCCGTTTCGTACATCTTTAAGGAAGGGGCGCGCCGCGCCCCTTCCTTTCTTTTTGGCGGGGATGCAAATGCGCTTGTAATTTGACGGCGAATACTGTATAATTAAGTTGTATTTATATCGGGAAGGTGGGCGAGAACCGATGGAAACAGAAAATATTATTGAAATGCTCCACATTACCAAAGTGTTCCCCGGCATCGTAGCCAACGACGACATCACCCTGCAGCTTCGTAAGGGCGAGATCCATGCCCTTTTAGGGGAAAACGGCGCGGGCAAATCCACGCTGATGAGTGTGCTCTTCGGTCTTTACCAGCCGGAGGAGGGCATCATCAAAAAGAACGGGCAAGAGGTCAAGATCCAGAACCCCAATGACGCCACGGCTCTGGGCATCGGCATGGTACACCAGCACTTTAAGCTCATTGATGTGTTTACGGTGCTGGACAACATCATTCTGGGCGCGGAGACCACCAAGATGGGCTTTTTGCAGAAGAAGGAAGCCCGCCGGAAGGTGGAGGAGCTTTCCGAGCGTTACGGCATGAAGGTGGATCTGGACGCCAAGGTGGAGGATATCACCGTCGGAATGCAGCAGCGGGTGGAGATCCTCAAAATGCTCTACCGGGACAACGAGATCCTGATCTTTGACGAGCCAACCGCGGTGCTTACCCCGCAGGAGATCGACGAGCTGATGGCCACCATGAAGGAGTTCGCCAAGGAGGGGAAGTCCATCCTGTTCATCTCCCACAAGCTGGGGGAGATCATGCGGGTGGCCGACCGGGTGACGGTGCTTCGCAAGGGGAAGTATGTGGGCACGGTGGAGACCAAAGACACCGACAAGCAGGCCCTCTCCAACATGATGGTGGGCCGCCCCGTTCAGCTTGAGGTACATAAAGAGCCGGCCAAGCCCGGCGAGGTGGTGCTGGATGTGGAGGGCTTTACCGTCTCCGCCAAGGGCCACCATAAGCGCGACGCGGTGCGCGACGTGAGCTTTCAGGTGCGCGCCGGCGAGATCGTGTGTATTGCCGGCATCGACGGCAACGGCCAGACGGAGTTTATCCACGGCCTCACCGGGCTGGACAAGGCCGTGGGGAAGGTCACCCTCTGCGGCAAGGATATTTCCCACGCGTCCATCAAGGGCAGGGGAGCGCACATGAGCCACATCCCGGAAGACCGCCACAAGCACGGCTTGGTGCTGGACTTTACGCTGGAGCAGAACTTGGTGCTTCAGCGGTTTCAGGAAAATCAGTTCCAGCACGGTGGCTTCATCGACCAAAAGGCGGTGCGGCAGTACGCCGAAAGGCTCATTGAGCAATACGACGTTCGCTCCGGGCAAGGGCCGGTGACGGTGGCGCGCAGTATGTCCGGCGGCAACCAGCAAAAGGCCATCATTGCCCGGGAGGTAGACCGGGACAAGCCCTTGGTGGTGGCGGTCCAGCCCACCCGCGGGCTGGACGTAGGAGCGGTCGAATACATCCACGCTCAGCTTGTAAAGGAGCGGGACGCGGGCAAGGCCATTTTACTGGTGTCTCTGGAGCTGGACGAGGTGATGAGCCTTTCTGACCGCATTCTGGTGATGTACGAGGGGGAGATCGGCGGCGAGCTTGACCCCAAGGAGACCACCGTTCAGGAGCTGGGCCTTTACATGGCAGGCGCGAAACGCATGAAGAAGGAGGGTGAGCCGGCATGAGAAGGAAAACGGGTACGCTGATGGAACGGGAAGGCGCACGCACCGTTGCCGCCTCCCTGATCTCCATCCTCATCGGCCTTCTGGTGGGGAGCATTCTGATCGTGATCGTGGGCCTGATCAGCCCCAATCTGGGCCTTTCCAGCATGGGCGAGGGGATTCAGTTGGTTCTCTTCGGCATCTTCAGCACCGGCCGAAACGCGGCGGGGGCGCTGACATGGGGCTTCAACCCGCAGAACATCGGCAATATGCTCTTCCGGGCGACCCCGCTGATCCTCACCGGGCTTTCGGTGGCGGTGGCCTTCAAAACGGGCCTTTTCAACATCGGCGCGCCGGGGCAATACCTGATGAGCACCGCCGCCACCCTGACTTTGGCCCTGAGCATTCCCACGACGGTCGTTCCCGCGCCGCTGGTATGGTTGATCGCCTTTCTGGGCGGCGCGCTGGCGGGGGCGCTGTGGGGCTGTATCCCCGGTATCGTCAAGGCGTTTTTGAACATCAATGAGGTCTTGGCCTGTATTATGACCAACTGGATCGCCGCAAATCTGGTGACGTGGATCTTTGACGCCACGCAGGTGTTCAAGAATACGGCGGAGAACACCAAAAGCGGCTATGTCTACAAAACCGCCTACAACGGGGTGGAGACGGCCAAGTTAGGGTTGGATAAGATCTTCCCCGGCTCACAGGTGAACGGCGGTATCCTCATTGCCATCCTGATCGCTGTGGGCGTGTACATCTTGATGAACAAGACCACGCTGGGATATCAGCTCAAGGCGTGCGGCGCCAACCGCCACTCCGCCCGGTATGCGGGCATCAACGACAAGCGCAACATCGTCCTCTCCATGGCCATTGCAGGGGCGTTGGCCGGGGCGGGCGCGGCCCTCTACTGGCTGGCGGGGAACACGGAGTTCTTCTGGAACACCTACCAGACCCTTCCTGCCACCGGCTTCAACGGTATCCCGGTGGCTCTGCTGGCGGCCAACAACCCCATCGCGGTGATCTTCACCGGCGTTTTCATGTCTATGCTGGACATTGTGGGCTTGCAGCTCACCAAGCTGACGGCGTATAACGAGTATATCACCGACGTGATCATCGCGGTCATCGTGTATTTGAGCGCGTTCTCTCTGGTCATTAAGATGTTCATCTCCCGCCGCAGGAAACGCAAGACAGCGGCAGCGGACGAGAGCGGCAAGAAAGGAGAGGATGCGGCATGAGTTTCCTGATCCAACAGACCCTTTTGTACGCAGTGCCGCTGATGATCGTTGCGCTGGCCGGCGTGTTTGCGGAGCGAAGCGGCATCATCAATCTGGCGCTGGAGGGCATTATGATCTTCGGTGCGTTTGTGGGCGTGTTCTTTGTGCAGCTTATGCAGGGCGTGGGCGGCTTTGTCGCAGGCAACTTCGGGGCTCTTCAGGGGCTGGAGCTGCTGGCTATGCTGGTGTCGGCGGCGCTGGGCGCGGTGTTCTCCCTGCTGCTGTCCTTCGCTTCGGTCAACCTGCGGGCGGATCAGACCATCGGCGGCACGGCGCTGAACCTGATGGCCCCTGCGCTGGTGCTGTTTCTGGTGCGGATCATTGCCAACCAGAACACCATCCAGATGAAGGAAGGGGACGCGGCAAGCTGGTTTATGATCAAAAAAACCACCTTTGGCTTTGACCGCTCCGCCGATCTGGGCTTCTTTGGAAACACCTTCCTCCACAAGGTCTATCTGGCGACCTATATCTGCATCATCCTCTTTGTGGTGCTGTCCATCATCCTCTACAAGACCAAGTTCGGCCTGCGGCTGCGCGCCTGCGGTGAGAATCCTCAGGCGGCGGACTCTCTGGGCATCAACGTCTACAAAATGCGTTACGCCGGCACGACCATTTCCGGCGCACTGGCGGGCATGGGCGGCTTTGTGTACGCCCTGACCACCGCCAACTGCGCCGCCACCGGCGACGTGGCCGGGTTTGGCTTCTTGGCTCTGGCGGTGATGATCTTCGGCAACTGGAAGCCGCTGAACATTGCGGGTGCGTCCCTGTTGTTCGGACTCTTCAAGTGCATTGCCGCGTCGTACACCAGCATCGACATCAACGGCGACGGGGTGTATTGGCTTAAGGAACTGAGCGCGCAAGTGCCCTTCTTCGGCGCGCATTTCTACCGTATGCTGCCCTATATCGTCACGTTGATCGTGCTGGCCTTTACCTCGAAAAAATCCCGCGCACCCAAGGCCGAGGGTATTCCCTACGACAAGGGAATGCGGTAACAGCAGCCATACAGGCAAATGGGGAGACGCCGACAGGTTCGGCGTCTCCTTTTTTGCAGGGAAGGGAATTGGGCGAGAAAAGTTTGGAAAAGGTGTTGACAAGCGGGCGGGGTTTTAGTATAATAACCCTTGCCGTTTGGATGAATCGGTCAACAGGGGAGCATAGCTCAGCTGGGAGAGCGCATGCCTTACACGCATGATGTCACAGGTTCGAGCCCTGTTGTTCCCACCAGATGGCTCGGTAGCTCAGTTGGTTAGAGCGCCGGCCTGTCACGCCGGAGGTCGAGGGTTCAAGTCCCTTCCGAGTCGCCACTTTGCTGCTGTAGCTCAGTAGGCAGAGCGCATCCTTGGTAAGGATGAGGTCGGCAGTTCGAATCTGCCCAGCAGCTCCAGAAAAAAGACACGCTCTGGCGTGTCTTTTTTCTTGTAATCATTTGGCCGTCCCTGAGATGGGCGGAAAGTGTAATATTGAGGTATGAAGGGGAGAAAAAATATGCGAACCCTTGAGGCGGCACGGGTGGAGGACATTCCGCGGTGCGTGGAGATCATTGACATGGGGCGGCGGTTTCAGCAGGCGCAGGGGTTTGTCCAATGGACGGAGGATTACCCCAATATAGACACCCTCCGGGATGACGTGAAGAAGGGAAAGGGCTATGTGCTTCGGGTGGACGGCGTCGTCGCCGGCTATATGTGCATTGATTTTGACGGAGAACCGGCCTATGACGATATGAAAGGCGAGTGGGGGACGGAAGAGCCCTACGCGGTCGTTCATCGCATGGCCTTTCACAGCGACTACCGGGGAATGGGACTTACGGACAGGGCCTTTGCGCTGATCGAAGAATTGTGCGGCGCAAATGGGGTGAAAAGCCTTCGTGTGGACACAGACTTTCCCAACAAGCGGATGCAACACATTTTGGAGAAAAACGGGTTTCAACAACGGGGCGTGATCGTATTTCAAGGCGGGGAAAAGCTGGCGTACGACAAGAGCCTGTAAAACGCTCAATCCACCACCGGTGGATTGACGGCTTTGCGGTGGGATGGTAGGATGGCGGTGAGGTGAAACGCTATGGAAGCCATTGACCGGGAAAAATTTGGCGCATTTGTGGCCGCGCGACGCAAAGAAAAGGGGCTGACCCAGCAGGCGCTGGCCGACCAACTCTTTTTATCCAACAAGGCGGTATCCAAGTGGGAGACCGGCCAAAGCCTGCCCGATATTACGCTGTTAGAACCGCTGGCCGCCTGTCTGGATGTGTCCGTGGCCGAGCTGCTGCGGGGAGAGCGGATCGAAGAGCGGCCTATGGAGGCGGAAGAGGCGGAGACGCTGGTGGGGCGCGCCATCCAATTTGCGGACGAGGGGGCGCAGCGGGACAAGCACCGCCGCCGCTGGCAGGTCGCTTGGGCCGTCTCGACGGTTTTGGGGTTTTGGGGGCTGTGCTCCCTGTTTTGGAACGGGGTCAGCCGGGCGGAGCTGGTTAACACCGTCTTTCTCACAGAGCTGCTGTGCCTGATTTTCGGCTTCTGGGCGGTGTTTTTTGCCCCCGCGCGGCTGGCCCGGTACTACGACGAGAACAAGATCACCTCTTTCCAGCAAGGGCCTGTGCGCCTCAATCTGACGGGGATTCGCTTTCACAACGGCAATTGGCCTCACATCCTGTCCGCTCTGCGGTGGTGGCTGGTGATCGTTCCGGTGGTCTTTCCGCCTGTCTACGGCCTTTTGCGCTCCGGCGTGCCCCAATGGGGGACGGCTTGGGAGGTGGGCATTACGCTGACCGCCTGTCTGGGCCTGCTCGTTCCCGTGATGGTGGTTGCAAAGAAGTACGAATAGGGGTACAATAGAGGGCAGTAAACATAGAAAGGATACACTTCATGGAATACACCCTCTATGATCTGGCCCTGTTTTGGCTGATCTACGCCTTTGCGGGCTGGCTGGTGGAGGCGGCGTATTTTGCCGTCACCCGCCGGGGCTTTTACGACCGGGGCTTTCTCTCCGCGCCGCTGGTGGCATCCTACGGCGTCACCGCCCTGCTCCTGATCTTGGTTCTGCCCACCCTGAACGGTCTGCCTGTGCTGCAATTTGCCTTCTGCACCGTCATTGCCACGGTGGTGGAGACGCTGGCCGCGGTGCTGGCGCGGCTGCTCACCCCCGGCGTGCAGTGGGAGCGGGCAAAGAAGCGGGCCATCGGCGGCGGAAAGTGGGGGCTTGTGGCCTCCCTTTCGGTGGGCGGCGCGTTTTACCTGAGCTATCTGCTGGTGCATCCGCTGGTAATGGCGGTGGAGCTGATGATCCCCACGCTGGTCAAGCAGATCGTGGTGTGGGTGTTCGTGGGGCTGTTGGCGGTGGACTTTGCCGTGTCCGTGTACGCCCTGCGGACGGGGTCGGGCGCGTCCAACAAGCGGCGGCAGCGGGAAGGACGCACCAAGCTGGCGGCTTGGGTGTCCAACTTCGTATGGCGGCGGCTCAACAAAGCCTATCCCGGCATTCAGCGGGAAGCGTCGGCGGAGGACGAGGAGCGCCGGGCAGTGTTTGCCAAGGGGCTTTGCTGGGATAAGCTCATTTGGGTGTTTTTCCTCACCGCGCTGGGAGGCGACCTCATCGAAATGTGCTGGGTGCGGCTGGTGAGCCACATCTGGATGTCCCGTTCCAGCGTCCTCTACGGCCCGTTCAGCTTTGTGTGGGGCTTGGGGGCGGTGGTGCTGACGGTCATCCTCCAGCCGTTGGCCCAGAAGGCCGACCGCTATGTGTTTTTGGCGGGTTTCGTCATCGGCGGGGTATATGAATATATGTGCAGCGTGTTTACCGAGCTGGTGTTTGGCACGGTCTTTTGGGATTACAGTCATATGCTCCTCAACATCGGCGGACGCACCAATTTGCTGTTCTGCTTCTTCTGGGGCGTGCTGGCGGTGGTGTGGGTGAAGATCGCCTACCCGCTGCTCTGCAAGGGGATCGAGGCCGTCCCGCTGGTGGCGGGGAAGATCGCCACTTGGGTGGTGGTGGCCCTGATGCTGTGCAACGGCGTGCTGACCGGTCTGGCCATGCTCCGCCATCAGGCGCGGCCCATCCAGCCCCAGCCCGCCAACCAATTGGAGGTCTTTTTGGACGAGCAGTACCCCGACGACTTTATGACCCGCCGCTGGCCCAATATGCGGCAGGTGAACTGAATGGGCAAAAGGAAAGCGTGAGTGGTTTCCCACTCACGCTTTTTGTTATCTCCGAAACAGCCCCCGCACGCCGCCGGGGGAGGGGGGCGCGGTGCGCTCCTTGACGGCGAAGGCCCGGCAAAACTGGTGGATGTGCTTGCGGATCTCCTCCTCCGCCCCGGCACGCCGGGCGTCGTCCCGGTCAGCCAAGGCAAGGAAGGCGAGGACAGGGGCGAGGTATTCCGCCGCCATGACCTGCGCGTCCGCCCGTTTCACGGCCTGCCGCTCCATGAGGCGGGAGAAGAGCCCAGCGTAAAGCTCCAGCGGCTCGTCCCACAGCCAGCGAAGGCCCTCGTCCCACTGGCGGGCAAAGGCGCGGCAGCCGCGGCCACGCTCCAGCTCCGCCTGAACCCAAGTCAGGGTCTCCTCCTCTAAACTCTCGGCACGGAGCGTGCCCGGCCCTTGGGCCTCCCGCTCCAGCCGGGTCTGCGCGGCGGCGGCGTCCGCCCAGTAGTCGCCCGGCATGACTTCCTTGCCCGGCTCGAGGGCCTTGTACTGCTC
>CARXAY010000005.1:0-2994 GCA_949093475.1 uncultured Oscillospiraceae bacterium | reverse complement strand
CCCATAAGGTCTGGTAGTGCCGCTCCACGGCGGGGGTCACGGCGGCAAAGAGCGCCTCCCTGCCGGGGAAGTGCTTGTAAAGGGACGGCGCGCGGATGCCCACCGCCTCGGCGATGTCGTTCATGCTGGTGTTTTCGTAGCCCTTGTGGGCGAACAGCTCCAGCGCCGCCGCCAAAATGCGCTCTTTGGTGGAAGGGGTCTCCATGTGTGCTACCTCCTTGTGATACGCCCACGCAGGGGCTTGTTCCTGTTAGCCTAATTGCTATTAGCCGTTAGCTCATTATATTCCGCCACAAACCGCCTGTCAAGAGGGGCGTTTCGACGACTTCGCCTATTGCAATCTAAAAAACGCCGTGATATAATAACTTGAATTACGAGCCGGAAAGGTCGGTGACGCCATGAAAGAGATCAAAACCCTAAAGGCGCGGCTGGGGAAACAGCGGCCTGACGGCTGGGAGGAGCTGCCCGATCTGGCCCTTTATATGGATCAGCTCATCTCCTATATGCCCCGCCAGCTCATCCCCACCGAGGAGGGGGACGCCCTCACCGCCGCCATGGTGAACAACTACATCAAGGCGGGGCTGCTCCCCCGGGCGGAGGGCAAGCGGTATGGCCGCAAGCATCTGGCCTATCTCACCGCCATCTGCGCCCTCAAGCCGGTGCTGTCCATGAAGGAGCTGGCCGCGCTTTTGAGCGCGGTGGACAACCAGCACGTGGTGGCGGAGGACTGGTACGCCTTCTTCCTTGGGAAGCTGGACGAGTCCATGAACACCGTGGCGGACAGTCTGGACGAAAACGCCAAGGAGGCCGACCTGCCCGCGCTGGCCCTGCGGCTGGCGCTGGACAGCTACGTCAACAAGCTGGCCTGCCAGCGGGTGCTGGATCTGCTGGAAAAGCAGAGCAAGCCCGCCCCTCCCCCGGCCGGGGAGAAGAAAAAGAAGAAAAAAGAAGGAAAAGAGGACTAAACCATGAATGAGTATGTGATCGTGACCGATTCCTCCGCCGACTTGGACGCTGCGGAGGTCAAAGAGCTGGAGCTTCAGGTCATCCCGCTGAAATTCACCATCGGCGGCGCGACCTATTCCGATTATCCCGACAACCGGGACATGGATCCCCATGTGTTTTATGAACGCCTGCGCGCCGGCGAGGTGGCCACCACCGCCGCCCTCAACATGGAGGACGCCAAAGGGGTGTTTGAGCCGATTTTGAAGGACGGGAAGGACGTGCTGATGCTGGCCTTTTCCTCCGGGCTGTCCTCCTCCTGTCAGGCGTGCCTGTTGGCGGCGGGGGAGCTGGCGGAGGAGTACCCTGACCGCAAGATCTATGTGGTGGACACCCTGTGCGCCTCCCGGGGGCAGGGGCTGCTGGTCTACCACACGGTGATGAAAAAGCGCGCCGGGGCGACCCTTGAGGAAGCCCGGGACTTTGCTGAGGAGAACAAGCTCCACCTCTGCCACTGGTTCACCGTGGACGATCTGATGTTCCTCAAGCGGGGCGGCCGGGTGTCCGCCACCGCTGCGGCGCTGGGCACGATGCTCTCCATCAAGCCGGTGCTCCACGTGGACGACGAGGGCCACCTCATCAATATGTCCAAGACCCGCGGCCGGAAGGGCTCGATCAAGGCCATCGTGGACAAGGCGGCGGAGCTGGCCATCGACCCCGCCGACCAGACCATGTTTATCTGCCACGGCGACTGTCTGGAGGACGCCGAGCAGCTGGCGCAGATGGTACGGGAACGCTTCGGCACAAAGGATATCCGCATCGGCTATACCGGGACGGTCATCGGCGCTCACTCCGGCCCGGGCACGCTGGCGCTGTTCTTCTTGGGCGAACACCGCTGATGACTTGGTTGGAATATTGCCTCGCCACCGCCTCCGGCAAGCTGGACGCGCTGGCGGCCAAGCTCACCGCCAACGGCGCGGAGGGGCTGGTCATTGAGGACGAGGAGGACTTCCGCCGCTTTTTGGAGGAAAACCGCCAATACTGGGACTACGTGGACGAGGAGCTGGAACAGCGGATGTCCGGCGTGGCCCAGATCAAGTTTTACGTCCCCGCCACCGACGCCGGAAGGGCGGAAGCGGAGGGGTATCTGGAGGGGCTAACGGACGTTAGTGTCACTGTCAGCCCCATGGAGGAAGAGGACTGGGCCAACGGCTGGAAGAAGTATTATCAGCCCTTGGAGATCGGCCGGCGGCTGTACGTCGTCCCCGAATGGATGGAGCGAACGCCCCCTGCGGGGCGGGTGAGCCTGATCCTCAACCCCGGCCTGACCTTCGGGACGGGAGCGCACCCCACCACCCAGCTCTGCTTGGAGGGGGTGGAGCGCTACGCCCAAACGGGCCAGCGGGTGCTGGATCTGGGCTGTGGCAGCGGCATCTTGTCCATTGCCGCCCTCAAGTTGGGGGCGGACTATGCGCTGGGGGTGGACATCGACCCCAAAGCCCCCGATGTGGCGCGGGAAAACGGGGAGCTAAACGGCGTTAGCCGGGAAAGCTACCACTTGTTAGCCGGAGATGTTTTGGGGGACAAGTCCCTGCAAACCGAGTTGGCCCAGCAGCCTTGGGACTTGATTTTGGCCAACATTGTGGCGGACGTCATTATCCCGCTGGCGGGGATGGTCGGGCCGTGGCTGGCAACCGGCGGACACTTTTTGTGCGCGGGGATCATCGACACCCGTGCCGCTGAGGTGCGCGCCGCGCTGGAGCAAAACGGCTTCGTCATTGTGGACGCCTTGGAGCGCAAGGGCTGGTGCGCCTACCAGTGCAGTTGGGAGGGACGGGCATGAGCCGCCAAAGGGCGCGGGTCGCCCCACTCGTTTTGGAGCAGGGGCGGCGCACCTTCTGCGTCAGCGACATTCACGGCAATCTGCCCCTTCTGAAGGGGCTGTTGGACAAGCTCGCCTTTTCGCAGGACGACACCCTCATCGTCATGGGGGATATTGTGGAACGCAACACCGGCAGCTTAGCTACCCTGCGTTATCTGATGGCGCTGAGC
>CARXAY010000004.1 GCA_949093475.1 uncultured Oscillospiraceae bacterium | reverse complement strand
TTTTTCTTCACCCGTGCAAAGGAAACGCAGGCAAAGATGTGGCGGTTTGTGAAGGTGATCTGGGTTTTCTGCACCCGCACGGACGCCGCGGGAAACCGCTGAAGCAGCACCCCGGCAAAGGCTTCATACAGAGGGAGCGCCGCCCTATGCCGGTCAAAAAACATCAGTTCATCGCTCTGTGCCTGATACATAACCGCTTCTCCTTCTATCGCTCTGCTATGCCAAATTCTTTCGCATACCGAACCGTGCCGCGCACCGCAGGGGCAGACTCAGTCAGCCTGCACGCCATAAAGTTTTCCCGCGGCACATCGAAGGGCGCTTTGATCCCAAAGGTATCCGCCGGCAGATAGCCCATTCTCGGATAATAGGTCTCGCTGCCCAGCACGACAGACCATCCATAGCCCAACGCTCCGGCAAGCCGGTGGCCCTCCCGGATCAACGCAGTTCCTATGCCCTGCCGCTGATACTCCGGCAGCACAGACAGTGGGGCTAAGGCCAAAACCGTTGTGTCCCCGACCTCCGCCTTTGTGAACATGATGTGCCCGACGATCCTTCCGTCGGCCTCCGCGACCAAGGACAGCTCGGGGATGTACGCCCTGCCCTCCCGCAGCGCGTTGACCAGCTCATGCTCGTTCCCGTCGGCGTGCTCCGCGGTAGCAAAGGCGCTCTTCACCGCTTCGTATATCGCGCCCGCATCCTGCGCTTTTTCCCTTCGTATGACCACGGTATCACCTCACAGCCTTTACAACACCATCAGCAGCGTGCCCGCGCCGATCAACAGGCAGCCCACCACGGACTTTGGCGTAAATTCCTCGTGCAGAAAAACAAAGGCCAGCACCAGCGTGATGACCACGCTCAGCTTGTCGATGGGCACGACCTTGGAGGCCGGGCCGAGCTGCAGCGCCTTGTAGTAGCACAGCCAAGAAGCCCCTGTGGCAAGGCCGGACAGGATCAGAAACAGCCAGCTCCTTTTGCTGATGTCCCCGATCCCCTTCTGGGCGCTGGTCAAAAAAACCATTCCCCACGCCATGACCACCACGACCACGGTGCGCAACGCCGTGGCGAGGTTGGAGTTGACTCCGTCAATCCCGACCTTCGCCAAAATGGAGGTCAGCGCGGCAAATACCGCCGACCCCAATGCAAACCAGAACCACATAGCACCATTTCCTTTCTGTTTGGGTTTTTCCATTATACCATAAGCATCAACCGCCCGAAAGACCGTCTGTTGACGCTCTGTGCTGGGTGTGATAGGCTCACGAGGGCTTTCGGAAAAAATGATGCGGCTTACCCTCGCCAATTTGCTAACGGATAACAGCCGTTGGCTGCTCGGTAATCGCGCAGAAGCTGACGTTCTCGCTCAACACAGTCGGGGCAAGGCTCGTAGGTCAACAGCAGCATTCCGGCGTTCTGAATTTGCCAGATGGCGCGCCCGCCCTTGTGATTGACGGCTTTATTCCAGCCGTATTTCATATATTGCTGAAGCCTTTGGTGCAGCCCCTTCTTTCCGCTTGCTTTACCAATATACAAAATCCGTTTGTCTTTGCAAGCGGCGTACTTTTCCATAAGTACATCCACGCAATAAGGAGGGGCGGAGGGATTGAGGGCGGTGGCTTCAAAATGTATGGGAAAGCCTTCCGGGGCAAGAACCCAATAGACACCCGGCACATCGGGGATGCCTTGGCAGGAAAGCCCGTAAAGTGTTTCCAAAGTGGTAGCTACGCCAGTTCCAAATGACCGAAATTTCAGATGACGGAGCATTCGCAGCATAGCTCCGCTGGCAATGCTCTCGGAAATCAAAGAGCCCTCGCTAAAGTGGTCTCTGCGGAAATGATAGGAAATGCAGGCAAGCGTGGTTAAATAAGACTGCTCCTTTAGCCAAGAAGCGGGAACATTTATAACATCGTCCTCATCTAAGCGGTATTGCTGGATAACTTGATGGTAGTTTTTGATGACCAACCCGTTTGCGTTAGCTTGTTCCTCGAAGGCATAAAGCGACCGGGCCAGTTCATCCTGACCCCGATCCGTGTCGTATACGGAATACCGTCTGCACCACTCCAACTTTTCAGGAGACGCTTGGATTTCTGTCAACAGTGCAAGAAATTGCTCCAAAAATGCGTCAGACATACAATCCCCCTCTTTCTTACGAATGGTCTGAACAACACCGCTTGCAGCCATTTCCTCCGCAAATTTTCTCGCACTGCCATTCACGTCACGATAATAGGATATTGACTTTGATTGCCATCTGTCTCCCTCCATTGGCTGTTGGTATAGTTATATCACAAGAATTTTGTTTCCGAAACCTTATCTGCGGTATTGCTGTATCAAACGAAGAAGCACCGCAGAACACTCTGCGGTGCTTCTCGATCTGGTGGACCTGATCGGATTCGAACCGACGACCCCTACAATGCGAATGTAGTGCGCTCCCAACTGCGCTACAGGCCCAGACAGCTTGTATATTATACCATACTTTTTGAAATTGTAAAGTCCCTTGGGGCAAATTTTTCAAACCATTGCCTTTTTCTTGTTTCTCTGCTATACTAAAGCAAATTCCCAACCCCAAGGGAGGTATCACTATGCTCACCATTTCCCAGCAGCCGATGAAATATGTCGGCGGCGCGCTCGTCCCCGGCGCGGGCGACCCATCCAAGACCATCGCCGCCCCTATTTTAGCGGCCCACAACGTCAACTCCGACCCCGGCCGGCTCAGCATCACCTTTGACGCTATGGCCTCCCACGACATCACCTATGTGGGCATCATCCAGACCGCCCGGGCCTCCGGCATGGACCGCTTTCCCCTGCCCTATGTGCTCACCAACTGTCACAATTCCCTGTGCGCCGTGGGCGGCACCATCAACGAGGACGACCACCTCTTCGGCCTCTCCGCCGCCAAAAAGTACGGCGGCGAGTTCGTCCCCGCCCACCAGGCCGTCATCCACTCCTATATGCGGGAGCGGTACGCCGCCCCCGGCAAAATGATCCTCGGCTCGGACTCCCACACCCGTTACGGCGCGTACGGCACAATCGCCGTGGGTGAGGGCGGCCCGGAGCTGGCCCGGCAGCTCCTCCGCAAGACCTACGATCTGGCCCGTCCCAAGGTCATCGCCGTCTATCTCACCGGCGCGCCCCGCCCCGGCGTCGGCCCGCAGGATGTGGCCTTGGCCCTCATCGCCGCCACCTTCAAGGGCGGCGTGGTGAAAAACGCCCTGCTGGAGTTTTTCGGCCCGGGGGTGGCCAGTCTCTCCATGGACTACCGCTGCGGCATCGACGTGATGACCACCGAGACCGCCTGCTGGTCGTCCGTGTGGCAGACCGACGAGCGCACCCATGAGGCGTTGACCCTTCTGGGCCGCGGGGAGGAGTACAAGAAGCTGTCTCCGGCTGACGGCGCGGGCTACGACGCCGCCGTCGAGCTTGACCTCTCCGCCGTCGAGCCCATGATCGCCCTGCCCTTCCACCCCTCCAACGCCTACACCATCAAGGAGTTCAAGGCCAACGCCAACCATCTCCTCCATCAGGTAGATGTGGCCGCCAAGGAGCAGCTGGGCGTTCAAAACGCCCCTTCCCTGCTCTCCAAGCTGACCCCGGAGGGCTTCCGGGTGGATCAGGGTGTGATCGCCGGCTGCTCCGGCGGCACTTACCAAAATCTGAAGCGGGCCGCCGAAATCCTCAAGGGCGCTTCCACCGGCGCGGACGCCTTCTGGCTCTCCTGGTACCCCGGCTCGATGCCCATCAATCTGGAACTCACCCGCAAGGGCTACCTGTCCGACCTGATGGCCGCCGGATGCTCCATTCGCTCCTGCTTCTGCGGGCCTTGCTTCGGCGCGGGGGACGTGCCCGCCAACGGGGCGTTCTCCATCCGCCACTCCACCCGCAACTTCCCCAACCGGGAGGGCTCTAAGCCTGCGGACGGGCAAATTTCCTATGTGGCCCTCATGGACGCCCGCTCCATCGCCGCCACGGCGAAAAACGGCGGCATTTTGACCGCCGCCGATGAGCTGCCCGATATCCCCGCCGACGCGCCTGACGAAAGCTGGGCCTATGACGACAGCGCCTACCGCGCCCGCGTCTACTACGGCGTGGGCCGCCCCCAGCCGGACACCGAGCTGGTCTTTGGCCCGAACATCGCCGACTGGCCGGAGCAGATCCCCCTGCCGGAAAACCTGCTTCTCACCTGCTGCGCCGCCATCTACGACGAGGTGACCACCACCGACGAGCTGATCCCCTCCGGGGAGACCTCCTCCTACCGCTCCAACCCCCTGCGCTTGGCGGAGTTCACCCTCTCCCGCAAGTGTCCCGACTATGTGGCCAATGCCAAGGCCATTCAGGCGTTGGAAATCCTCCGCCGGAAAAACCCCAACGCCCCGGAGGTACAGGAGGTGCTGGGAAGCAACGGAAACTGTGACCCCGCCGCCACCGGCCTCGGCTCTTTTGTCATGGCCCTCAAGCCCGGAGACGGCTCGGCCCGGGAGCAGGCCGCCTCCTGCCAGCGGGTGCTGGGGGGCTGCGCCAATTTGGCGGAGGACTACGCCACCAAGCGTTACCGCTCCAACGTGGTGAATTGGGGAATGCTCCCCCTGATCTGCCCGGATCTGGCCGCGCTGGGGCTGAAGCCCGGCGACCGGCTCTACCTCCCCGGCATCCGCGCCCTGCTGGAGGGGGACGGCGACACCATCGACGCCCTCTTTTTCCAAAGCGAGCCGGACGGCCCAACCGTCAAGCAGACGAAGCTCTCCCTCCCCGGCCTGACCCGCGAGGAGCGGGACATCATCTTAGCCGGGTGTCTCATTAACTACTATAAGTAAGCCAAAAGCAGCAAAAAGGGGGGGCGATTCCTTTCGGAATCGCTCCCCTTCATTTTTCAAATCACATAGTACTCCTTCAACAGCTTTTCAATATCGGTGCCCTTGATCTTGTCCAGCGCCTTCTTGACCGCGATCTTCTCCTTGAAGCCCAGATCCATCTCGGTGAGGGGTCTGCCGTCCCGAAGGCTGATGGAGGCTTTCAGCAAGTCGCGGATATCATAGAGACTGCCCCAGACCTCGGGTACGCCCCGATCCACGTTGAAGAGGGTGTAAACCGCCACCATAGCGGTACGCATGGAGTACTCGGTGGTGAACACGGTGTCCCGCTCCACCTCGGCAAACTGGCCAAGGAAGGCGAAGTTCACCGCACCATCGGGCACAACGTCGGGCCGGTCGCCCTTGGCCCGAGGCATGAAGTAGGCGCTGGCGAAGGGCATCATGGTGGGCACGGTGTTGGCGCTGTGGGCGGCCAGCTCCTCGATCTGATCCTCAGGCACACCGATGTGGTAGAGCCACTCCATGCAGATCTCCTTGCCGGTGCAATCTTTCATGGGCTTCTTCACAAAGTCGCCCATGGCATTGGGGAACAAACCATAGAGCCACACCAAGCACTGATCCTTGGGCTGGGAGTGGAACTGAGGCTGGCGGTTGATCGTCCAGCTCAAAAGCCACCCGGAATCCTGGGCCGTGACGATACCGCCGGTGACCACGTTGCCGGACAAAGGATCTCGCTTGCAAATATTTTTAATGTAGGGCAGGATCTTGTCGTCCAGAGTGTTGACGGTCACGCCCATCCACTTACACTCCTCGGGGTCGGAGCAGAACTTCTCGGGATGGCCGAAGGAGGGGTCTTGGGCCGCGATCTTCTTCCACAGGTCAAAAGAGCCGCCGGGCTGGGGGGTGGGGATATACTCGCAGGGCTTATCCTGTCCGCCGATGGTGGAGTTTTCCACATTGCTGCCGTTGGTGATAAAGAGATAATCCTCCTCCGTCAGATCCAAAAACTCCTGCTTGCCTTCCTGAAGCAGCTCGATCCGCTTGGCGACCTTCCGTCCGTCATGGATATCGAAGCGCACATCCATCACCTGCGTGTTGAAATGGAACTGGCATCCATGGCTCTCCAGATACTTGACCATAGGGAGGATCATGGACTCATACTGGTTGTACTTGGTAAAGCGAAGCGCCCGCAGGTCGGGCAGACCGTCGATGTGGTGGATAAAGCGCTGCATATAGAGCTTCATTTCCAACGCGCTGTTGCAGTCGTAAAAGGCGAACATCGTGCGCCAGTAAGTCCAGAAGTTGGACTGGAACACCTCGTCATCAAACACATCGGTGATCCGCTTGTTCTCCAGCTCCTCGTTGGGGGTGAAGAACAGCCGCATCAGCTCCATCGCCCCCTTGTCGGAGATACCGAACTTTCCGTCGGTGTGGGCGTCCTGCCCGCGGTTTTCAGTGACCCGGCACAGGGAGTAGTTGGGGTCTTTCTTGTTGAGCCAGTAGTATTCGTCCAGTACGCTGACCCCCTCAGTCTCGATGGAGGGGATAGAGCGGAACAGATCCCACATGACCTCAAAGTGGTTATCCATCTCCCGGCCGCCGCGCATCACATAGCCGATCTCAGGATACTTCCATCCGTCGCACGCGCCGCCCGCCACCGGGTCGCGGTCAAAGAAGTGGATGTTCTTCCCCGGCATCTGGGCGTCCCGCACCAGAAAACAGCCGGCAGACAACGCCGCCAAACCTGTTCCGATGAAGTAGGCCGACTTGTGATCAATGCCCTCGGGCTTCAGAGGGCGGGCAAAGGCCTCATAGTTACCGCTGGAATAATACATATCTTTCATCCTTTCTGAACCTGTTGCGGTTCTCTGTTGATGGCCTTATCATAGCGTTCTCTTCCGCGTTTTACCATAAACAAAAGCCCCTACGTGATAAAACTTTTATCACATAGGGGCTTTTGTCTGCTTTTTGATCATTTTCTATGAAATGTAAGGTACATCCCTGCAAAAGGCGTTCAACGCGCGGATGATGTTTCCGTGGACGACCCTGCTGGTGCGCTCTACGATCACGGCGGGGTCTTCCTTCATGCTTCCGTTGATCCAATCCAGCATGATGCCCACAAAGGCGTACTCATAAAAGCCGGCAATAAACTGCTTATCCTCCTCGCTGACCGTCATCCCCGCCGATTTTTCTTCCACCACCCCAAGAATCAGGCTTCGGATCAGCGGTTCGAGATACTTTTCGATCCGCTCCCGGCTGACGTTGCGGT
Source organism: uncultured Oscillospiraceae bacterium (assembly GCA_949093475.1). Lineage (GTDB taxonomy): Bacteria > Bacillota > Clostridia > Oscillospirales > Oscillospiraceae > MGBC124762. The sequence goes on along the minus strand of CARXAY010000004.1, from coordinate 11,839 downwards.
AGACGTTCATAATGAAGGGCTTGTTGGCCTGTACCGCATGGAAGATGTTAAGAAACCCTTCCTGCCATGTGTCGTAGGTCTTCTTGCCCTCCAACGCCATAGCGGCATCCTCCACGCAAGTCCACTCTACCAAGTCGTAAATATCCTTGAAGTGGTAATAGAAGGTCATACGGCTGATGCCGCAGTCCTCCGCAATGTCGTTGATGGTGATCTTTGTCAGTGGCTTCTGGAGCAGCAGTTTTTTCAGCGATGCGGCCAACGCCCGTTTGGTGGTCTGCGCCATGATGACCTTCCTTTCCCGCGTTCCACTGTCCCCTTGTCGTTGAGACATCACACCTCCATGATGACCGGCAGGATCATGGGGTTGCGCTTGGTTTTCTTATAGAGGTAGTCGGAGAGGGTCTCCTTCACCTCGGTCTTGATGGCGGCCCAGTCGGTGGCGTAGCGGCTGTTGCAGTGGTCGATGGCCTCCATCGCCACCCGGCGCAGCTCCTCCATCAGCCCCTCGGACTCCTTGACGTAGATAAAGCCGCGGGTGACGATGTCTGGGCCGGAGATGAGCGCGCCGTCCTCGGCGGACATGGCGCACACCACCATGATCATGCCGTCCTCCGCCAGATGCTTGCGGTCGCGGAGGACGACGCTGCCCACGTCGCCCACGCCGTAGCCGTCCACAAAGACCTGCCCGGCGGTAACGGTGCCGGTGAGCTTGGCGGAGTTGGGGGTGAACTCCATCACCCGCCCGATGTCGCTGATGAGGATGTGGTTGGGGTCCATCCCCATCTGCCCGGCCAGCTTGCCATGGATTTGCAGCATCCGCTGCTCCCCGTGGACGGGGATAAAGAACCGGGGCTTCACCAGCGCATGGATGATCTTCAGTTCCTCCTGACAGGCGTGGCCGGACACATGGAGGGCCGCCGCCCGCTCGTTGACCACCTCGGCGTCCTTGCGGTAAAGCTCGTTGATGACGCTGCCGATGGCGTTCTCGTTGCCGGGAATGGCGGAGGCGGAGATAATGACCCGGTCGCCCGCCTGAATTTCGATCTGCTTGTGGGTGTTGAAGGCCATGCGGGTCAGGGCGGACATGGTCTCTCCCTGACTTCCCGTGGTGATGATGCACACCTTCTCCTTGGGCAGGGACTTGATATGGGCCAGCTCCACCAGCGTGTTCTGGGGGATGTTCATGTAGCCCAGCTCGGTGGACACCTTGAGGGCGTTTTCCATGCTCCGCCCCACCACGGCCACCTTGCGGCCGTACTTGGCCGCCACCGAGATGATCTGCTGGATGCGGTCTACGTTGGAGGCGAAGGTGGTGACGATGATCCGCTGCTCACACCCCCGGAACAGCGCGTCAAAGGACGCGCCCACGCTGCGCTCCGACTTGGTGAAGCCGGGGTTCTCCACGTTGGTGGAGTCGCACAGCATGGCCAGCACCCCCTCCTTGCCCAGCTGGCCCAGACGGCCCAAGTCGATCATGCCGCCCTGAATGGGGGTGGCGTCGATCTTGAAGTCGCCGGTGTGCAGGCACACCCCCACCGGGGTGCGAATGGCGAAAGCCACCGCGTCGGCAATGGAGTGGTTCACATGGATAAATTCCACCCGGAACATCCCCGCCCGGACGACCTCCCCCGCCTCGCAGGTGATGAGCTTGGTCTTGTCCAGCAGGCGGTGTTCCTCTAACTTCAGCTTCACCAAACCCGCCGTCATGCGGGTGGCGTAAATGGGGGCTTGCAGGCTGCGGAGCAGATAGGGAATGCCGCCGATGTGATCCTCATGCCCGTGGGTGAGGAAAATGCCCCGGATGCGGGCCTTGTTCTGGATGAGGTAGGTGAAGTCGGGAATGACCACGTCCACCCCGTACATATCCGTGTCCGGGAAGCCCATGCCAACGTCCACGATGATGATGTCGTTGCCGAACTCGTAGACGGTCATGTTCTTGCCGATCTCGTTGAGACCGCCAAGAGGGATGATCTTCAATTTTTCTGCCATAAATAAACTCCTTTTTGCTCAGCGGGCACAGCACATCAAACCACCGCGACGCTGCGGTCTGAATACCGCCGTCACGCTGTGGGCTGCGTCCTATGTAAGTTGTGTGGGCCGTCTTCGCGTTTCCTAAAGCGTGCCCGTCATTTCAAACGTCCCAAAGGGACGGGAAAGCCATACTGGTACTATTAGTATAACACATTGTTCAGGAAATGTATACCACTTTTTTCTGAGACGGCAAACAACCAGCGGAAGTTCCCCCGGCAGCAAAAGCGGCGGCCTCCGCAGAAGCCGCCGCTTTGTTTTGGTTTCATTCGTCAGGGCAGGAGAACCGTCCCCCTTGCTTTCAATCCTTCATCAGAGACAGAAGCGCCCCAAGGATACCCCCATACAGCATAAAGGAAAAGGTCACAGGCCAAAGCGCCTCCAGACCAACGCCAAGCACTAAGTCCATCGTGCCGTAGGCAATAGCGTAGTTAAGGTAAAACCAACTGATCCCGATCGTGCCGCAGACCATGAACGCAATGCTGACGATTGCTCCTTTGATTTTCCCACCCATCCAATCACCTCATCTTAAAATTTTGAAAGATAGCGGGACGGTTCTTCTGTCTTGTCGCCGCAGGAGAACCGCCCGCCTGCCTTACGCGGCTTGACCGGAAAGCACCGCCTTTACCGCCCTTACCAGCGGCGTTGGATCGCCGGCGTGATACGTCCAAGGCGCATCCGTTCGCACCGAGACCGCCGCGCCGCCACCGGCATACATGAAAACGTCCACATGAAGCCACCGGTCATCTTTGGTCAAGATCGTAAAATGATAATACTCATCCTTTTCCGCGTCAAACTCAGTGCTGCGGCGTCCCCCGTGGGAAAATCCAGTCTCCCGCAGAGCGGCCAGCACCGCCGTCCTTTCCTCGTCGGTCAACGCCGGGCGCTCTCCCGACCCCGGCGCGGCCATGTGGACATACTCGATCTGATCGTCCGATGTGTGCTGTAAAACCCTTGTGACAGGCAGATTCCACCACAGCAGAATCATCATCAGCAGGAATGCCACGGCAGCATAGAGCAGGGCGAACTTCTTTTTCTTGACCGCCAGAACCATCCCGGCGCAAACCGCCAAGGCCGCCAACAGCAATCCACCATACACGCAAAACCGCACGTTCTATTCCTCCTTCGGAATGTTAGAACATAATCCGAGCACTCTGAACTATACCGACCATGTCATTTTCGATGAGCGGTTCCATGACATGGGAAATAGCTTCTTTATCTGGCGCACTGTAATGCGGGCTGACAATAAGTTGTCCCGATCTTCCGGTTACTTCTTCGTGCGTGATCATACCAAGCGCTTGGTAATAGTGGCAAGAAAATACTTGATTTAATATAACTCTTTCCGTAATTGCGCCAAGACGGGTATCGTTGATTCCGGGATCAAATACATATGTAAATTTGTCGTATCTTGTCCATGCGGCATTTATTTGGACATAATCTCCACCTTTGCCTGTAGCTACGCTGGGATACCCAAACGCCTGTAAGAAGTCAGCGAGCAAACTCACACCAGATGCAGCAATTCCAACCTTAGTAAATTCTACCCCAGCAACTGTTACAGCCAAATTCAATGTAGCTTGAGCTATTTTACCAGCATTGACACCTCTGGCAACGTCTACATAGCCACTGCTATCTTTTTTTGAGTATATATATTGGCTCATTTGATAGCCATTGTAAGTATAATGCCTCTCTTCCGGGTATGTGTTCATCACATTCGCAACGTCAGGGCCATATAAGACCCCTTCCACTTTCCCATTTAATTCAAAATCCTGACGAATAGTTTCCTTTACCTCTTCTGGAACATTCAACATATCAATTTGCTCTGCTTCAGATATTTTTAGAGCCTTTTGTTCGGTCGCCAAAAAATGATCATCTCCAACTTTCATAAGCAGTTGGTTAATGTCTTCGATGTAATAGATTCCACCGCCTAAATCCACACTTTCGGCGTGATAGGTGTCGCTACTGCGGCTAAACCAATTGGCCATAGCATATTCGCCATGTCCTAAATCAACTACTCGCACTTCGTTTTCATTTTGAGCGAAGGTGGGAACCATTAGCCCCATGTAAAGAGCCAACACGAGCAGCAGACTGATCATTTTCTTTTTCATGTTCATTTTACTCCCCTTCATTTGTTTTTGTCAACACAGCCTGTGTTGGCAAGAAAAGCATATCACGCCCCGAAAAGATTGTCAATAAAAAATAATCATAAACAAAAAATATTATTTGAAAATAGGATTGCTTTTTGTCAAAGGGTATGCTACAATAAAATCGCTGGCAGCAAAACCCAAGGGGGTCAGTGAATTTGGCGTCAAACAAGAGTGGGATTCCCCAAGGGATGGAGGAAAATTTGAAAAAGGCGGTCACAGAGATGGTCGTATTGTCCTTGCTGAACACAGAGGACATGTACGCCCAGCAGATCATGTGCGCCTTGGAGGAGCGTTCCGGCGGCACGATCAGCATTGTATTCCCATATGCCGCGCTCTACCGTCTGATCGAAAACGGCTACATTTGCGAGGCATACAAGAAGAACGCCCCCGATGGGCGGCGGCGGCAGTATTATCAGATCACTGACGCAGGGCGCGCCTATTTGGGCGAGCTGCAAGCCGTCTACCGCCGCGTCATTGACGGAGTGGGCCGGATATTGTTGGGAGGGGAAGCCCATGGCTGACAAGTACGCCCGGCGATATCTCGCCAAGGTAAAGCGCGCGCTCCCGTGGGATCATCGGCGGTCTGACCGCGTAAAGCACGCCGCAGCATTGATGGAGGATTATCTTGCCGAAACTCCAAGCGCGGGAGAACAGGACTTGTTGGCCGCGTTCGGCGCGCCGGCGGAGTTTGCCGCCGAAATGGTGGGCGCTTCCGAGATCACCCGCGCGAAAAAGCAGCGCAAGACCTTGCTGTGGTGCGCCATTGGGGTGGTGATCCTGACGCTGGTTGCGGTGGCGGCGGTGTTCTTTCTGCGCTGGCGGGAGCTGCGGACGGCTCTCCCGGAGGACGGGAATTTTAACATTATTTATCCTGCGGAGACTTTGACGCAGGAGGAGTTTGACGAACTTATGAATGATCCAAATATGCATTGGGAAGGGACTGAATGGCCATGAAAAAGCGTCTTTTATCAATTCTTTGTGTTTTTGCGTTGACAGTTTTTCTATTTACCCCCGCTTTGGCTGTGGAAAAGCAAGAAATCGTGGATTTAGGTGATGGCTTTTACGCTGTTATCACATTAAGCCAAGAACCGGCAACACGGGCAGGCGATGTTGCCAAGGGAAGCAAAACAGGGAGTGTCTATCAAGGCGGAACGAAAATCGGAGAAGCCACCTTCGTTGCGGAGTTTGATATTTCGGGCGCTACAGCGCGGGTAACGTCCGCCAAAATTTCCGGTAACGGGATGAACGGCTGGGATTACAGCCGCAGCACCACTGGCCGTTCCGGTAACACCGCCACCGGCACTGCCTATTTCACCGACGGCAACATTATCCGCTCCTTGACCCTCACCTTGACCTGCTCCCCCAGCGGAGTCATCAGCTAAACTCTTCTGAACTTCAAACGAACGGGACGGCCCTCCGGGCCGCCCTTTTTTGTTCACATTTAATTTACACTCCTTTTACTTGACAATTCCGCCAACTGGTGGTAGCATGAATTAGCACTCAGAGATATGGAGTGCTAAACTACGAAGTGAGGTGACTGCCATGGACTTATCCGACCGCAAAAAGCGCATTCTCCGGGCGGTCATCGAGACCTACATCGACACCGCCGAGCCGGTAGGCTCCAAGCTCATCATGGAGCGCGCGGGGCTGAACGTCTCCTCCGCCACCATCCGCAACGAGATGGCGGATCTGGAGGCGCTGGGTCTGCTGGAGCAGCCCCACACCTCCGCCGGGCGCATCCCCGCCCCCCGGGGCTACCGCTTCTACGTCAACGACCTGATGGAAGAACACCGTTTGAGCGTTCAGGAGACCGAGCGGCTCAATCAGGCCCTTCATTTGAAGATGCGGGAGCTGGATCGGGTGATCGACGAGGCCGGGCGAATCGTCTCCCGCCTCACCCGCTATCCGGCCTTTGCCCTTTCCAGCGGCGCACAGCGGCTGACCATCCGCCGGTTTGACCTTTTGATGGTGGATCAGAACGCTTTTATCGCCGTGGTGATGACCGATCAAAATTCCGTAGCCAACAAGCTCTTCCACCTGTCCCACGATCTGACCGAGAGCCAGCTTCAAATGCTCTCCACCCTGTTGAACGCCTCCTTCACCGGCCTGACGCTGGAGCAAATGACCCCCCAACTGGCCCGGATGGCCGCGCAGGCGGCGCAGGAGGCCATGGACATGATCTCTCTGGAGGTGTCCTTCGCCATGGAGGTACTGGAGGAGCAGCAGAGCCGCTATGTCCACACCGCGGGCATCGACAATCTCCTCTCCCACCCGGAATATCAGGATCTTTCCCGGGCGCAGCCTCTGATGACCTATCTGGCGCAGGCGGAGAATTTAGGGGCGTTCCCCCTCCCCCACGACCAGAGCACCAGCGTCCTCATCGGCCCGGAAAACGTCCATGAGGCGTTGAAGGATTCCAGCGTGGTCCTCGCCACCTACGATATGGGCGGCGGCACGAAAGGGGTGATCGGCGTGGTCGGCCCGACCCGCATGGATTACGCCACCATCTTGGCCCGGCTTCGCTATCTGGCCGGCGGCCTGTCCCGCCTGTTTGAACAAAATCAGCTCCCCATGGAGCGGAAGGAGGACTTTTAGCCCATGTCCAAGGAAAACAAAAAGAAAGAAAAGTCCACGGCGGAGACCCCGCCCAATGTAGAGACAGAAACGGTCGTTCCGGAGGAGACCGTCCCTCCGGAGGCCGATCCCCAGCTCCAAGCCCTTCAGGAGCAGCTGGCCCAGCTGAACGACCAGCATCTGCGGCTTCTGGCGGAGTACGACAACTACCGCAAGCGCACCGCCAAGGAAAAGGAGTCCGCTTGGAACGACGCCAAGGCCCACACCGTCAAGGCCCTGCTCCCCGTCTACGACGATCTGGAGCGCGCGCTGAAGCAGGACACCGCCGACGAGGCCTACCGCAAGGGTGTGGAGCTGACCATGGCCGGCCTGCAAAAGGCGCTGGTCGGGCTGGGCGTGGAGGAGATCCCCGCTTTGGGCCAGAGCTTCGACGCCAACCTCCACAACGCCGTCATGCACGTGGAGGATGAGACGTTGGGCGAAAATATCGTCAAGGAAGTCTACCAAGCGGGCTTTAAGCTGGGCGAAACCGTCATAAGATATGCAATGGTGGTTGTCGCAAACTGACTTTGTTAATTAAAAAATTGGAGGTATACAATCATGTCTAAAATCATCGGTATCGACTTGGGTACGACCAACTCCTGCGTGGCAGTGATGGAGGGCGGCGAAGCCGTCGTCATCGCCAACGCCGAGGGCAACCGCACCACCCCCTCCGTCGTCGCTTTTTCCAAAGACGGCGAGCGCATGGTGGGTCAGGTCGCCAAGCGTCAGGCCATCACCAATCCCGACCGCACCATCTCCTCCATCAAGCGGGAGATGGGCAGCGACTACAAGGTCGCCATCGACTCCAAGAACTACACCCCGCAGGAGATCTCCGCCATGATCCTTCAGAAGCTGAAGGCGGACGCGGAGGCCTATCTGGGCCAGAGCGTCACCGAGGCAGTCATCACCGTCCCCGCCTACTTTACCGACGCCCAGAGGCAAGCGACCAAAGACGCAGGTAAAATCGCGGGGCTGGAGGTCAAGCGCATCATCAACGAGCCTACCGCCGCGGCGCTGGCCTACGGCGTGGACAAGGAGACCGCCCAGAAGGTCATGGTCTACGATCTGGGCGGCGGCACCTTCGACGTGTCCATTCTGGACATCGACGAGGGGGTCATCGAAGTCCTCGCCACCGCCGGCAACAACCGTCTGGGCGGCGACGACTTTGACCAGTGCGTCATGGACTATCTGGCCGAGGAGTTCAAAAAGGCTGAGGGCATTGACCTCAAGGGGGACAAGGTGGCCATGCAGCGGCTCAAGGAAGCCGCCGAGAAGGCCAAGATCGAGCTTTCCGGCGTCACCTCCACCAACATCAACCTCCCCTATATCACCGCCGACGCCACCGGGCCGAAGCATCTGGATCTGACCCTCACCCGGGCCAAGTTCGATCAGCTCACCGCCCATCTGGTGGAAAAGACCGCCGGCCCGGTGCGTCAGGCCATGTCCGACGCGGGCCTCTCGGGCGGCGACATCTCCAAGGTGCTGATGGTGGGCGGCTCCAGCCGTATCCCCGCCGTTCAGGACATGGTGAAGAAGCTCACCGGCAAGGAGGGCTTTAAGGGCATCAACCCCGATGAGTGCGTGGCCATGGGCGCAGCCCTTCAGGGCGGCGTTCTGGTGGGCGACGTGAAGGGCCTGCTGCTTCTGGACGTGACCCCCCTGTCTCTGGGCGTGGAAACGCTGGGCGGCGTGATGACCAAGCTTATCGAGCGCAACACCACCATCCCCGCCAAGAAGTCCCAGATCTTCACCACCCCCGCCGACAACCAGACCTCCGTGGAAGTCCACGTCCTTCAGGGCGAACGGGAAATGGCCCGGGACAACAAGACCTTGGGCCTGTTCTCTCTGGACGGTATCGCTCCCGCCCGCCGGGGCGTACCTCAGATCGAGGTCACCTTCGACATCGACGCCAACGGCATCGTCAACGTCTCCGCCAAGGATCTGGGCACGGGCAAGGAGCAGCACATCACCATCACCTCCTCCACCAATATGTCCAAGGAGGACGTGGAGAAGGCGGTGAAGGAGGCCGAGCAGTTTGCCGCCGAGGACGCCAAGAAGAAGGAAGAGATCGAGGTTCGCAACAACGCCGACCAGTTGGTCTACCAGACCGAGAAGGCTCTGGACGAGCTGGGCGATAAGATCGACGCCGCCGACAAGGCCAGCGTGGACGCCGCCCTCACCAAGACCAAGGAGGCCCTGAAGGGCACGGACACCGCCGCCATCAAGGCCGCCGCCGAGGAGCTTTCCAAGGTGTTCTACCCCATCACCGAGAAGCTCTATAACCAGCAGGCTGGGCAGCCCGGCGCAGCCCCCGGCCCGGACATGGGCGGCGCGGCGTCCTCCGACCCCGGCGTGGTGGACGCGGATTACGAAGTAGTCGATGGAGACGATAAATAAGGTTGTGATACCCGATGCCCGAGCAAAAACGTGACTTTTACGAAGTCCTTGGCGTCTCCAAGCCCGCCTCGGACGACGAGATCAAAAAAGCCTACCGCAAAAAGGCCAAGGAATACCACCCCGACCTCCACCCCGGCGACAAGGAGGCGGAGGCGAAGTTCAAGGAGCTGAACGAGGCCTACGAGGTGCTGTCCGATGCGGACAAAAAGGCCCGCTATGACCAGTTCGGCATGGCGGGGGTAGACCCCAACTTCAACCCCGGCGGCTTCGGTGGAGGGTTTGGCGGCGGCTTCGACGGCATGGATCTGGGCGACCTCTTCGGCTCGTTCTTCGGCGGCGGGTTCGGGGGCGGCGGCGGAGCGCGCCGTCAGGCCAACGGCCCGCAAAAGGGAGAATCTCTTCGGGTGGCCCTCACCCTCACCTTTGAGGAGGCCGCCTTCGGCTGCGAAAAGGAGATCTCCCTCTCCCGCAGCGACTCCTGCCCCGACTGCGGCGGCAGCGGCTGCGCCCACGGCACTTCCCCGGAGACCTGCCCCGACTGTGGCGGTCAAGGGGTGGTTCGCGTCCAGCGGGGCGGCGGCTCCTTCTCCTTTGTCTCCACCGCCCCCTGCCCCAAGTGCCGGGGTACGGGCAAGCTCATCAAAGACCCCTGCCCCACCTGCCACGGCGAGGGCGCGGTGCGGAAAAACAAGCGGCTCACCGTCTCCATCCCCGCAGGCATCGATGACGGGCAGGCCGTCTCCCTGCGCGGGCAGGGCAACGCCGGGAAAAACGGCGGCCCGGCGGGCGACCTCATTGTGGCTGTCTCCGTGCGTCCCCACCCGAAGTTCCGCCGGGACGGCTCTACCGTCTATCTCACCCAGACCGTCTCCTTCCCGCAGGCCGCCTTGGGTGCAGAGCTGGAGATCGACACCATCGACGGCAAGGTGAAGTGGACGCTTCCCCCGGGAACGCAGACCGGCTCTACCTTCCGTCTGCGGGGCAAGGGCATCCCCGGCCTTCACAACCGGGGGCGGGGCGACCAGCTGGTCACCGTGGTCATCGAGACCCCCCAGCGGCTCACCGACGCCCAAAAGGAGGCTCTGGAGGCCTACGCCAAGGCCATGGGTGAGAACTCCTCCCCCACCCAGAAAGGTTTTTTTGACAAACGCAAGAAAAAAAAGTAAAATGAAAGGCAGGCTACGGCCTGTCTTTCATTTTGATGTTCCGGAGGAGTTTTTATGACACCTGCCATCTTCCTCGCCGCGCTGGTGCTGGCGGGCGCGATCGGCTTTATCGCCTATTATTTCTCCGCCCTGCGCCCCCGTCCGGGGACGTTGGACTGGATCTCCCTCACCGAGCGCGCGCCCTTCACCTTCGCCCGGCGGCGTTATCCCTTGGCGCGCAAGGACGCCCTGCCCATTTTGCTCATCACCGCCATCTACGCCGTCACCGCCTTTTTCTCTCTCGGCTCGATGAAAGCCCCGCAGGCGTACTGTGACTTTGCCGACGGCGAGACCGTCACCATTCAGGTGGACGGAGACCCCCTGATGGTCTCCCGGCTCTGGTCTTACTCCTCCCTTGGCACAGGCGGGTATAATTTGGAGGTCTCGCAGGACGGCAAGACTTGGTCTACCTTGTGGACGAAAACCGAAAAGGACGAGTGGGGTCGGGACAAGACCGTCTACTACTGGGCGCAGGCCGAGGGCTATGACCCCTCCTATGCCCTCTCGCAGGACTATATCAAGCTCTTCAAGTGGCAGGACATCATCCCCCAGCAGGCCCAGTGGGTGCAGTATATCCGCATCACCGGCAAGGCAGACTACAACCAGCAGACCCTACGCCTCGGCAAGCTCATTTTCTTCGACGACCAAAACCAGCCCCTGCGGTTCAACTGGGCCATGGCCGACGGCGCGGCCGTCCCCGCCGGGCTTGACCAGCTCTTTACCGTGGACGACACCGTGCCGGAGGCCATCTCCTGGCGCAACTCCTCCTATTTTGATGAGATCTACCACCCCCGCACCGCGCTGGAGAACATCGAAAACCTCCACCCCTACGAGATCACCCACCCGCCGCTGGGCAAGGTCATTCTGGGCCTCGGCATCCGCCTCTTTGGTATGACCCCCTTCGGCTGGCGGTTTATGGGGACGCTGTTCGGGGTGCTGATGCTCCCGCTGCTGTATGTATTTCTCAAGAATATGTTCGGCAAGACGGCGGTGGCCACCTGCGGCACGACCCTCTTTGCCGCCGAGTTCATGCACCTGACCCAGACCCGCATCGCCACCATCGACACCTACGGCGTGTTCTTCATTTTGCTGTCCTACTGGTTCTTCTACCGCTGGCTCACCGCCTCCGCCACCCCCAACAAAAAGGGCAAGACTGGCGAGGGCTACGGCTCTTTGGCCCTCTCCGGCATCACTTGGGGGATCGGCTGCGCCTGCAAATGGACGGTGGTCTACGCCGGGGTGGGGCTGGCCCTTTTGTACCTCATCCACATGATCTTCCGCATCCGGGATTGGAACAAGGGCAGCGGAGAACAGGAGGACCGCGAGGACTTTCCGCCCCGCCCCAAAAAGTCTCTGGCGGGCTGGCTCACAAAGACCCTGCTTCTCTCGGTGCTGTGCTTCGTGGTGCTTCCCGCCGCCATCTACACCGCCTCTTATATCCCCTACGCC
>CARXAY010000003.1 GCA_949093475.1 uncultured Oscillospiraceae bacterium | reverse complement strand
CTTTTGATCACCGCTGCATCGCCCAAGCCCGATTCGATCACGTCAGGATAGATCGTCCCTTGCACCAGATAATCTACCTTACCGATCTTCTTGGCCTCCTGCTCAAAGACGCGAATAAACTCCTCACCGATGATCTTGCGTTTCTGTTCCGGCTCAGTGACCCCCGCCAGCTTGGATAAAAACAGCTCCTTGGCATTGGCGCGGACAAAATTCACGTCCCACTTAGAAAAGGCCGCTTCCACCTCGTCCCCTTCATGGAGGCGCATGAGCCCGTGATCCACAAACACGCAGGTAAGCTGACTGCCTACTGCTTCCGCCACCAACGCGGCGGCGACCGAGGAATCCACCCCGCCGGAGAGGGCCAGAAGAACCTTCCCACCCCCCACCTTTTCCCGCACGGCTTGGATGGCCGCCTTCTTATAGTCGCCCATTGACCAATCCCCTGTCGCTCCGCAAACATCATAGAGAAAATTGCGGATCATTTGGAGACCGCTTTCCGTGTGGTTGACCTCCGGGTGGAACTGCACGCCGTAGAACCCTCTCTTTTCGTCTGCAATGCCCACAGTGGGGCAGCCGGCGGATCGGGCGGTAAGCGTAAATCCCGGCGGGATCTGGGCCATATAATCTCCATGGCTCATCCAAGAGACGCCTTTTTTAGGCAACCCATGAAATAGAGCGCAATCGGTGTCGTAAAAGGTGTCCGTTTTGCCGTATTCGCGGGCGGTATCCTTCTGCGCGGCAGTCACCTCTCCTCCCAAGGTGTGAGCCATCAGCTGACAGCCGTAGCAGATCCCCAGCACCGGAATACCCAGTTCAAACACAGCCGGGTCGATATGTGGGGATGCTTCATCATAGACGCTATTTGGCCCACCGGTGAAGATCAAGCCGATGGGCGCGGCGGCCTTCAACTCCGCCAAGGGGGTTTTGTAGCTCTTGACTTCGCAATAGACTCCGCACTCCCGCACCCGGCGGGCAATGAGCTGGTTGTACTGCCCGCCAAAGTCCAGTACGATCACTGTTTGACGACCCATATTACATTCCGCCTTCCATCTCGTCCGCAGGATCTTTCTTGCGAAGCACAAAATACGGCCTCCATATTCCGATCTTGGAACCGATTATATGGAACACGGGGAACAGGAGAAAAACGGTGAGAACCTGCGCCAGCGTTTTAGGGGTTTCAACGGCTTGATCCTCCGCCAGCACGGCGGTATCCCCGACCATGTCCACATAGAAATCCGTTCGGGTCAGCGGCTCGGAGAACTGGATCTGATCCAAAAAAGTCTGGTTGGAGGTCAGATCCTCGGTAACCACCCGCCCTAACGGCAAAATATTATCTCCTGAGAAGAGATCTTCCCCCATGGACTGAACACTTTCTCCGTTGATCCAAGCGGCCACCAGCTCCCCGGAGGGCAGGGTCAACGCCTGAAAATATTTGCCGTCATAGTAGCCTGCGCCGCGGTTTCGGTATTGAATGCCGGGAGAAACGACGGTAAAGGTATCATGGCTCAGGAGATCGTCAACGTTTTGCGCCCGAAATACGTCCGCTCCGGCCTTTCCGCCGATCTGGCCGTCCACGGGCTTGTGCGCTTCGACCTGCTGCGCATAATGCTGCGCCGCCAGTTTTTCCGCAATCTTTCCGACACCCAGACCCACCAAAAACGCCAGTGCCAGACACACCCATGCGTCAAAGGATAAAATACGCCGTCTTCTCATCTCTGTATGCCCCCTCGGACTTAGATTGCCGTGATGTCGATCGGCTTCAGGTCTGCACTGCGCCCCTCTGCCCGCACCGTCAGCATGGCCCGCGCCGTGTCAATGGCGGTAACGCAGGCCACCGAGTGCTCCACGGCGCTTCTTCGGATCTTAAAGCCATCTGTGTCATGCTTGCGGCCCTTGGTGGGTGTGTTGATGACCAGATCCACCGAGCCGGAGGCGATCATATCCAAAATGTTAGGGTGCGCTTCAGACACACGGGCGACCAGCTTGGCGGGAATGCCCGCGTCGTTGAGGGCCTGACAGGTTCCTGCGGTGGCAAAAATCTCAATGTCCATATCCGCGAATCCGCGGGCAATGCCTAAAAGTTCTCCCTTATCCTCGTCCCGGACGGTGACAATGACTCTTCCGCCCTTTTTGGGCGCACGTAGGTTTGCTCCCTTAAAGGCTTTCAACAGGGCTTGCGGGAAGGATTCGGCCAGCCCTAACACCTCGCCGGTGGACTTCATCTCCGGGCCGAGGCCAGTGTCCACATCTGTGAGTTTTTCAAAGGAGAAGATCGGCATCTTCACTGCGAAAAAGTCCCGTTCCGGATAAATATCCACCCCATATCCCATATCCTTCAATTTCTCGCCCAGCATCACACGGGTTGCCAGATCAATGACCGGAACACCTGTGACCTTTGAGATATAGGGGATCGTACGGGAAGAACGGGGGTTGACCTCAATGACATAGACCTGATCGGAGTAGATGATAAACTGGATGTTGATCAGCCCGATGACCCCCAGGGCCTTCGCCAGATCGCGGGTGTAGCGCAAGATCGTTTCCTTATGGCGGTCTTCTACATGGAGGGACGGATACACTGAAATGGAGTCGCCGGAATGGACGCCGGCTCGCTCCACGTGTTCCATAATGCCGGGGATCAGGATGTCCTCGCCGTCAAAGACTCCGTCCACCTCCACCTCCCGGCCCATGAGGTACTTGTCCACCAAAATGGGATGTTCCTGAACGGTGCGGTTGATGATACGCATGAATTCCGTAATGTTACGGTCATTGTAGGCGATCTCCATCCCCTGACCGCCCAGAACATAGGACGGACGAACCAGTACCGGGTAACCGACGGCATTGGCCGCAGCGATGGCTTCCTCCGTGGTAAAGACCGTGCGCCCTTCCGCCCGGGGGATTCCACACTGCTGCAAGATCTCGTCAAAGCGTTCCCGGTCTTCGGCGGCGTCTACCCCGTCAGAGGACGTACCCAAAATGGGCACGCCCATCTCTGTCAAAGCGTGGGCCAGTTTGATAGCGGTCTGCCCGCCGAACTGCACCACTGCGCCCCACGGCTTTTCCAGCTCCACTACAGCCTCCACGTCCTCCGGCGTCAACGGCTCAAAGTAGAGCCGGTCAGCTACGTCAAAGTCGGTGGATACCGTTTCCGGGTTGTTGTTGATAATGATGGTCTCGCAGCCCAACTTCTTCAAAGCCCAGACCGAATGCACCGAGCAGTAATCGAACTCAATGCCCTGCCCAATGCGGATTGGGCCGCTGCCCAGCACCAACACCTTGCGCTTTTCACTGTTACCGCTGACCTCTGCTTCGTTTTCGCGGTCGTAGGTGGAGTAATAATAGGGCGTGGCGGCTTCAAATTCCGCCGCGCAGGTATCTACCATCTTAAAGGACGGGACGATGCCCATCGTTTCCCGCAGGACCTTGATCTCTTTTGCGGTCGAACCGCACAGAGCAGCGATGTAGGCGTCAGAGAAGCCCATTTCCTTGGCCTGCCGAAGGGTTTCTGCGTCCGGCAGCCCCTTTTCCAGCTTGGCCTCCATGCGGATGATGTCCTGAAAGCGCGTCAAAAACCACACATCCATCTTTGTGATAGCGTTGATCTTTTCCGGGGAAAATCCGCGGCGCAGCGCTTCTGCCACCACGAAAAGCCGCTGGTCGTCCACATCTGCCAGCTTTTCTTCGATCTCCTCGGTGTATAGATCCTCCAATCCACTCAGCCGCAGGGACTTGACGTTCAGCTCCAGAGAGCGGATGGCTTTCATTAGCGCGCCCTCAAAGGAATTGCTGATGGCCATGACCTCGCCGGTGGCCTTCATCTGCGTGCCCAGCTTGCGGCTGGCAGTGGTGAACTTGTCAAAGGGCAATCGGGGGAGCTTGAGGACGCAATAATCCAGCGTCGGCTCAAAACACGCCGTCGTCTTCCCTGTCACGGTGTTGGGGATCTCGTCCAATGTATACCCCAGCGCGATCTTTGCCGCCACCTTGGCGATGGGATATCCCGTCGCCTTGGAGGCCAGCGCGGAGGAGCGGGACACACGGGGATTGACCTCGATGACCGCATATTCAAAGCTGTCGGGATTCAATGCAAACTGGCAGTTGCACCCTCCCTCGATCTCCAACGCGGAGATGATATCCAGTGCTGCCGAGCGAAGCATCTGGTATTCCTTGTTGGCCAGTGTCTGGGTGGGGGCAACGACGATGGAATCTCCCGTATGGACGCCTACCGGGTCAATGTTCACCATGGAGCAGATCTGGATCACATTCCCTGCGCTGTCACGCATGACCTCGAACTCGATCTCTTTCCAGCCCGCGATACACCGCTCAATGAGTACCTGTCCCACACGGCTCAAATGGATGCCCCGGTCGGCGATCTCACGCAGAGACACCTCGTCATAGGCAATGCCGCCCCCAGTGCCGCCCAGCGTATAGGCAGGCCGCACGATGACGGGATAGCCGATGGACGCGGCAAATCCCACCGCAGCCTCCACGCTCTCCACAACGTCAGAGGTAACGCAAGGCTGCCCCAGCGCCTCCATTGCATCCTTGAACTCCTGACGATCCTCCGCTTTTTTGATGGACGCAGGGGACGTGCCCAACAGACGCACCCCATACTCCTCTAAAATCCCCTCTTCGTGGAGGTTCATGGCCAGATTCAGCCCGGTCTGTCCACCCAGAGTGGGAAGGATGGAATCCGGCCGCTCCTTGGCAATGATCTGGGTCACAGAGGCCAGATTCAACGGTTCGATATACACATGGTCGGCAATATCCTGATCGGTCATAATGGTGGCAGGGTTGGAGTTGACCAGCACCACCTCCACGCCCTCTTCCTTGAGGGCGCGGCAGGCCTGTGTCCCCGCGTAATCAAACTCCGCAGCCTGACCGATGACGATCGGGCCGCTGCCCAGCACTAAAACCTTGCGGATCTTCGGATCTTTAGGCATTGCGGACACCTCCCATCATGCGGAGAAATTCGTCAAAAAGGTATTCCGTATCCATCGGGCCGGGCGCAGCCTCCGGGTGAAACTGCACAGTAAAGAAGTTGGGCCGCTGATACCGAAGGCCCTCCACCGTGCCGTCGTTTACATTGATGTGGGAGATGGCCGCCACCGCCGGATCGACTGTTTCCGGGGTGACCACATACCCGTGGTTCTGGCTGGTGATGAAGCACCGCCCTGCCGCCACGTCCCGCACCGGGTGATTGCCGCCACGGTGGCCAAAGGGCATCTTGTGGGTCTTCGCCCCGGTGGCGAGCGCCAGCAGCTGGTGGCCCAGACATACTGCAAAAATGGGCAGTGCGCTCTCGTAAAGGGTACGGACTTCTCCAATGATCTCCACATTGTCTGCGGGATCACCCGGGCCGTTGGACAGCATGACCCCGTCAAATCCGCCGGATAGGATGTCCTGCGCCGACGTGTGAGCGGGAAAAACCGTGACCGCACATCCCCGCTTGGTCAGGCAGGTGATCATGTTTTGCTTCACGCCGAAGTCCATCAGTGCGACTTTGAAGCGTTCGTCCCTTTGGGCGGGAAAGACCTCCGGCGCAGCGCGGGTGACCCGCTCCACTGTCCCGGACACCCGGTATATACGAAGCTCCTCCAGAGCCTCCTTCACAGAAAAATCCGATCCGCAGGTTATCATACCATTCATGGTTCCCTGAGACCGGAGAATACGAGTCAATGCCCGGGTATCCACACCCTGCACGCCGACGATATGATGTTGTTTCAAATAGCTGTCCAAACTTCCCTGACAGCGGAAATTGCTTCCCAGCGCAGAAAGGTGACGGACGATCAACGCCTCCGCCCACGGTCTGCCCGATTCGTTGTCCTCCTCGTTGACGCCGTAATTGCCAATGAGAGGATAGCTCATCACTACCCCTTGCCCGGCGTAAGACGGGTCGGTCAATATCTCCTGATAGCCAGTCATAGAAGTGTTGAAAACCAGCTCACAGACCCGTTTTCCTACTTCGCCGATGGACTGTCCCAAAAACACTGCGCCGTTCTCCAAAATGAGACTTGCCTGCATGGCGTCCACCTCCTCTCTGCCGATTTTTTATATTTTAATCTAATATCTCTATAATGTCAATCTCCACGCCCTGTTCCATGGCATAATGAAGCGTAGAAAGAGTTCCTCCCCGTTCTCCCCTCCCGTTATACAAAGCGATCAGCCGGGAGGAGTGATCCACCATATACCGATTGCGCCGGTGCATACACTGGGGCGTATAGCTCTGCTGGATCAGCGTTTCCATGTCGCACCTGTCCAACAGGTCGTAATACCTCCGCTGATCCGACAAGGGCCAGCGTTTGCGCTGCTCGGGGAAGGGCACTGCTCCCTCCAGCGTCAGATCGGGATGGATCAGCCGCAGGCGTGCCACCGCCTCTCCGAAATAGAGGTCAGCCCCCTGCGCCATGCCACAGATAAAGTGACGGTAGCCCAGCTCATAGGCTCTCACCACCGCCTCATCCAGCCGCTCCTTTGCCGCCAGACATCGGGGGTCTCCCTCGTTGACTCCCCAAGGAAGGGCACGGGGGCGGTGTCCGGTAAATGCACAGGTGATGGCGCGGTCAAACCCCGCTGTCAGCTCCATACCGCCCCCTCCTTTCTTTCCGCTATTTTAGGCGTTTTTCGCTGTAAACTCAAGCCAATCCCCACCTGCTTCTTGCCAAAATGTCGAAGGTATGCTAAGATGAACAAGTATACGCTATTTCAATGGTCAAGGGGGATTTGCGATGAAGATCGGCGCAGTAGAGATCGCCGCTCCTCTGGCGCTTGCTCCTATGGCCGGAGTAACAGATCTGGCCTTCCGTACCATTTGCCGCAGAATGGGGGCGGCCTATACCGTCACCGAGATGGTCAGCGCCAAGGCTCTGTGCTATCAGGACAAAAAATCCATCCCGCTGATGCAGTTGGCTTCTGACGAACACCCTGCCGCCGTCCAGCTTTTCGGAAGCGATCCCGGCTGTATGGAGGAAGCCGCCGCCATTGTTTTGGAGAAGGCCCGGCCAGACATTTTGGATATCAACATGGGATGTCCTGTTCCAAAAGTCGTCAAAAGCGGGGACGGTTCCGCACTGATGCGTGACCCCGCGCTGGCCGCCCGGGTGGCTCAGGCCGTGATCTGCGGCGCAAAGGGCGTCCCGGTGACGGTCAAGCTCCGCACAGGCTGGGACAAGGGCAGTGTCAACTGCGTTGAGGTGGCCTTGGCGCTTCAGGATGCCGGTGTGGCAGCGGTGGCCGTTCACGGCCGCACCAGAACGCAGATGTATGCCGGGCGGGCGGACTGGAACGCCATCCGCGCCGTGAAGGCGGCTCTGGATATCCCAGTGATGGCCAACGGCGATATCTTTTCCGGCGAGGATGCCGCCCATATTCTGCGGTATACCGGCGCGGACATGGCAATGGTGGGCCGCGGCGTATTTGGAAACCCTTGGATATTCCGCGATGCCCTCGCTGTGCTGGACGGCCGGCCGCTTCCGCCTCCTCCTACCCTGCAGGAGCGGTGCGACACCGCAATGGAGCAGTTTCGCCTTGCCATGGAGGCCAAGGGAGAAAAGATCGCCTGTCTGGAAGCCCGACGGCACTATGCTTGGTATTTGAAGGGCGTTCCCCACTCCGGCTATTGGAAAGCCGAACTCTGCAAGGCGCAAACGCTGGAGGATCTGGAACGCTGCACAAAAGGGATCTTGCACGACCTGTCCTGACGGGATCGCGATTTTACCAAAGAAACGAGGTGAGACCACATGACCGAAGCCGATTTGATTGCCAAAGCCCAACAGGGGGATGAGGACGCCTTTGCCCAACTGTTGGATGCCCATCAGGGCAAGGTCTACGGTCTCACCTTGCGCCTGACCGGCTCTCCGGAGGACGCCATGGAGCTGACGCAGGAAACCTTCTTCAACGCTTGGCGGGGGCTTCCCTCCTTTCATCAGGACAGCAAGTTTTCTACATGGCTCTACCGCTTGGCGACCAATGCCACCATTGACTTTCTCCGCAAAGAAAAGCGCCGCCGCAGTGTTGCGGTCTCCTCCCTGTCCGTGGAGGACGAGGAGGAACAGCGGGTCTTGGACATTCCCGACCACCGCTTCACGCCCCAGAGCGAAGCGGAACGGCGGGAGCTTCAAGAGGCCGTCCACCGTGGCTTGTCCAAACTCTCGGACGAGCATCGCGAGGTGTTGGTTCTCCGGGAACTGAATGGCTTGAGCTACGGGGAGATCGCGGAGGTGCTCAGCATTGAGGAAGGGACGGTAAAATCCCGCATTTCCAGAGCCCGGCTGGCCCTGCGGAAAATTCTGCTTGAGGATGGGAACTTTTCCTATTCCGCCGCGTCTATATGAACAGATTGTTAAGAAAGGAGGCCCGGCCTATGACCTGTGAAACTGCCATTGAGCTGATATCTGCCAAGCTGGACGGCGAGCTGACCGCCGATCAAGCGGCCCAATTAGACCGCCATCTGGCCCAATGCAGCGCCTGCCGGGCCTTGTTGGAGGAGTTGACCGCTATCCACACCGCCTGTGAAGGACTGGATGCCACGCCACCCTCTGCCCTACGCGAACAGATCCTGCAAAACCTGCCCGCGCAAGAAACCGCTCTCCAGAAGGGAAAAGTCATTCCAATCCACTGGCGGCGCTGGACTGCAATGGCGGCTTCGTTTGCGCTGGTGGCGTTGGCGGCATGGCATCTTCCCCGGCTCGCCGTTTCCCCCTCTACAGGAGACACCACGCTTCCCAGCCAGACGGAATACAGAGATTCGGACAACGGCAAGACTTCTCTGGATGAAGAGCTCCCCGTTCCTACCACCGCAAATATCCCGGAAACCTCTCCCGCCAATCTTGTGGGCTTGACTCCCTCCCCCGCCGCGCTACTGCCTGACGCTGTCAAAAATGACATCGTAGATGTAAATGCCGCGCCGACGAGCCCCTCCTTAGACAGTGTCAAAAGCACTCAAAAAGCGACAGAAGAAAGCAGCACAGTGACGTACGACACAGATGCCATCAGCGTTGCGGACGAGATGGATATGGGCGCGGAAGCCAGTGCATACCAAGGTCAGGAAAACAGCGATTCCCTTCCCTTGATGGCTTCGGCGCGTATGGCTTTTTCCGCTCCGAAGCAAGCGGTGCCTACCGAAGATGGAAGTGAGGAGACCCGTGCCTTTGGCATTGTAGCTTTTGACGAGGAAGTTCCAGAGCCGCACCCCGAATTGGCCGACGGTGAAAATGTACCAGCCGCACTGTTTGTTCAGGAATCCGCATCCCCTGTTTACTGCGGCATCCTGACTTTGAAGGACGGCGGGCTCCTCAATGACTATCCCGCGCAGCTTCAGGACAACGGCGAAATATGGTATGAGCTTCCCAGCGCCGCCTTTTTTGCTCTGTCGGAAGAGCTGAAAAGCAGCGAGGTAGACTTTACCCTTCGCATGACCGGCACAGATGTGTCCTCATCCGCGCAACACGGCTTGGTGGTCGTTCTTCCCTAAAATATCGAATATAAGAAGCGGCCCGCTGCATTTGCAGCGGGCCGCCTTTTGCTGTTTTGATCTGAAAGGATTCAGCAGCCGCAACCGCAGCCACAATTCTGATCGTCCTGACCGTCCTTCGGGCAGTCAAAGGTGTTGGGGGGGAAGAACTCATTGACAGGGAACTCCACCTGCCGGAAGATGCTGCAGGGATCGGCGTCGCTGGAACCCTCGCACTCCTTCTCCGGCATACAATAATCATACACCGGGATGAGCAGCTGGGTGTCCCGCTCCAGACGAATGATGGAAAACTGGCCCAAGGTAAGATAGATGCGCTTACCGCCGCCGGTGTAGTCGATATCGCACCCGAAGCAGTTACACACGCAGGCCGGTACCTCGCAGAGGTCGCAGTCGCAAACCTTGCATTCGCAGGTGTCCACCAGCTTCATGTTGAGCAGGATAGGATCAACGGCTTCCACATAGGCCACAGGGAGATTGCTCCGCACAGCGGCCTGTTTGTCCAAACAGCCCTTGGCGTAGTCGGACGAGAAGACCTTGGCGCTCCCTTCGCTGCCGAAGAGAATGACGCGCTTGTTGAAAGTAGCCAGCCCGCAGATGGTGACGGGGCAAGCCGCACCCACAAAGGCGTCGGCGGTCACCTTGTAGAAGTACCGGGCGTCCACGGTATAGTAGCCCCGGTTAAAGCCCACCGGCTCCACATCGATGTAGACATACAGCAGCTCGGCAGTGCCGGGCTTGATGCTGATGGCTTTGTCGATAACCTCCTGACAACCCTGAGCCGGATAGAAGCGCAGATCCTCCGCGCAGTCCTTATCCCGGCAGGAGTCGAAAATTTTTCTGGTGTGTACGCATACGGCATCACGCAAACAGGCGTCGTTATCCTGTGCGCAGCCGGGCATGACAAAATCAGCCATGGCATTGACCTCCCAATATTGAAAGTGGATGGGGCGCGTCGACGAGCTTTACGCGCCTACCACTCTCATGGTATGCCCTTGCCACAGTCCGGGTGACACCTCTCAACCAGATACGATCTCTCTCAATGCCGCGCACAAAGTATCCATTTCCTCCTCTGTGCCAACAGAGATACGCAGATAGTCTTCGATCCTTGGCTGATCCCACCGGCGAACCAAGATCCCCCGCTCCCGCAGCCCTTGAAATACTACCTTCCCCGCCAGCTTGGGATGACGGGCAAAGAGAAAGTTGGCCTTGGAGGGTGCGGCCTGAAAGCCCAGCTCCTGAAGCCGCATTAGAGCCTTTTCTCGTGTGCGCATGATGGCTCTGCGGGTCTGGTCAAAGTAAGCGGTGTCTTCCAGCGCGGCGGCCGCCGCCGCTTGGGCGATGCGGTCTACGGTATAGGAGTTGATGGAATCCCGCACACAGCACATTGCCGCGATCAGATTGGTATTTCCTAAGGCCCAGCCTACCCGCAGTCCCGCCAAAGAACGGGATTTGGACGCCGTTTGAACCACCAGAAGGTTGGGATATTCGTTAATTAGACCCACAGCGCTGTCCCCGCCAAAGTCGATGTAGGCTTCGTCGACAATGACCACCTGCTCCCGGTTTCCGTTCAGAATACGCCGCAGTTCATCCAGCGAAACGGCCTGTCCGGTAGGGGCGTTAGGGTTGGCGATCACCACCCCGCCGGATGGCTCGCTGATAAAACGCTCCACAGGGAGGGAAAAGTCCTCGTTTAAGGGGATGAGACTTTCTGTTAAGTCCAAATACTTTACATACACCTCGTAAAAACTATACGTAATATCAGGGAATGTAATGGGGCTTTCCTTGTCAAAAAACGCTTGGAAGGCAAAGGACAGTATTTCATCCGAGCCATTGCCGCAAAACACCTGAGACGGGTCAAGCCCGGCCCGTGCGGCAATGGCTTGGCGCAGGGCCAAGCATTCTGGATCAGGGTATAGCCGCAAAGCCTCACCTGCGGCTGCCTTGGCCGCCTCAAGAACCTTTGGGGAGGGTGGATAGGGATTTTCATTGGTGTTCAGCTTGATAAACTTGCGATCCTTGGGCTGTTCCCCGGGAACATAGGGGATCATGTCCCGCACCCGCTTGCTCCAAAATTCCTTCATACCTCCACCCCGTCTCGCCATATCTTTTTGATGTTCTTTTCCACCTTGCTGCGGGGGATCATCACCTGATGGCCGCAGCCGGCGCACACCATCTTGAAGTCCATTCCCACTCTTGTCACCTTCCATTCCCTGCTGCCGCAGGGGTGGGGCTTTTTCATCACCAAAACATCGCCCACAAGTACGTCCATACCGTCGCCTCCTGATTTCTTATGCAACTGTTCCACCGTTGCGGCATATACTCCCCTATCTGTAAAAAGAAGGGAAATGATCGCAATGAAAACCGTCTGTCTCCCAGAAGGAAGTCTGCTCGGCCGCGCAGAGAATCTGGAGGCCTGCGCCACTATGGAGGGTCTGCGCCGCGCCCAGAAAGCGTGCCAGATCTTGGAGGGAACGGCGGTGTCCTGCGATCCGGAACGCAATCTAAATGTCCGGCTTGGCCCGTTCTGGGGTGTGATTCCCAGAGACGAGGCGGCCCTCGGTGTAGCGGAAGGCTCGACCCGTGAGATCGCCATTCTTTCCCGGGTGGGAAAGCCGGTCTCGTTTTTGGTCACCGGCTTCGAGGAACGATCAGACGGCGTTGTGCGGCCTATTCTCTCCCGCTGTCAGGCGCAGGCAATGGCGCTGGAGCATATTTTTTCTGCCTTCCGTCCCGGGCAGATCATCTCTGCTGCTGTTACCCATTTAGAGCCGTTTGGGGCATTTGTAGACGTGGGATGCGGCGTTCCATCCATGATCGGCATTGAAAATATCTCTGTTTCCCGTCTTCCCCACCCAAGCTGTCGGTTTCGAGTGGGCCAGAGCATTTACGCCGTGGTGACGGGGCTGGACGCGGGGAAAAAACGTGTGATCCTGTCCCACAAGGAGCTTCTGGGCACTTGGGAGGAAAACGCCGCGCTGTTCACCTCCGGCATGACCGTGCCCGGTTATATCCGCAGCATCAAGGATTACGGTTTTTTCGTGGAACTTTTGCCCAACCTCTCCGGTCTGGCGGAGCCTCGTCCGGGCTATGCGGAGGGGGAACGGGTGTCGGTGTATATCAAGTCCATCCTACCCAGCCAGATGAAGATCAAGCTGCTCCTAATCGCCCACCTTGCGCCGTTGGAAAGCCCCGAACCGCTGACCTACTTTCATACCAAAGGGGTTTTGCAGCGCTGGCGTTACGCCCCGGAGGACTGTCAGCGTCCGGCAGCGGAGACGGTGTTTGGGTAAATCAAAGAAAAAGCTGCTTGAGAAGTTTACACCCGTAAGCATAGACCGTAACGCCTTGTGAATTCTCTAAGAAACAGCCTTCTCTATTAACTTCATCAACAAGAATGGGAATACAGGTGTGTACCGCAGAACGAGGTAGCAATACTTCGTCAGTTATAAAGGTAATTGCTCGTTCTCGAAGAGTCGCCTCATCCTCAGAGGTAATTTGTTCATAGCACTGGAACACAAAAATACATATATTTTTGGACGCCATCTTCTTGGTCTCCAGCGTCTCCATCCATGTCAAGCTCTCTCCTTCGGAAACGCATCGGGCATAATAATGGATCATACAGCCTACCTTTGCCCAAGAAAACTGCCGTTTGTGCCAGACCCCGTTTTCTTTTTGAAATCCAGCATTCTGAAATACGGCGTTAATCCCCTCGCAGTCAAGAGCTTGAAAGACAGTCAACGGTTGCTTATCATATTTATCATGTTGCCTCTCAATTTCCAAAAGCGCCTCACCCTCCAGCGTGGAAGTCAAGACGATGATGCCTAAAATCATAAAGCCAAACATAATTGCCAGCCAAATCAAATCATTGTCAAATAGTTTTGTTGAAACAAAAGGAGAGAAAAACCCAAGCAAGCATAGAAGAATTCCCATTCCCTGTCGAATACGAAGTTGCTTTTTTGTCTTTTTTCTATCTTCCGCTTTCATCCCTGCTCCCCTTTGATCTTCTCCCAATAACTCTGGGCGGCCTGCTCGTTTTTGTTGTCGCCGAAGTGGTAGTAGACCGTGCCTGCCAGCTCGTCGGGCAGGTACTGCTGGGCCACCCAGTGGCCGGGGAACAGGTGGGGGTAGAGATATCCCTGCTCCCGCTCCTGCCCCGCCGAGTCGGCGTGGACGTTTTGCAGCTCTCTGGGGATCGCCCCTGTGCGCCCGGCCCGCACGTCCGCCCCGGCGGCGTCGATGGCCGCACCCACCGAGTTGGACTTAGGCGCGGTAGCCAGCAAGATCACCGCTTGGGCCAAGGGAAGTCTTGCCTCTGGAAGTCCCAGCTGCAAGGCGCTGTCCACCAGTGCTTTGACGATCAAGGCGGCTTGTGGATAAGCCATGCCGACATCCTCGCTGGCCGAGCACAAAATGCGGCGGATGGCGGTGATGAGGTCTCCTGCCTCCAAGAGCCGGGCCAGATAGTGGAGCGCCGCATCGGGATCAGACCCCCGCAGGGATTTCATCAGCGCTGACGCGATGTCAAAGTGGTCGTCTCCCTCCCTGTCGTAGCGCATGGCCGAGCCTTGGGCGGCAAGCTGGGCGTCTGCCAGCTTTACCACCGCTTTCCCCTTCTTGGTCACTGCCCCGTTGGCGAGAAGCTCCACGGTGTTCAACGCCTTCCGAACGTCCCCGCCGCAGGCGGAGGAAATGTGTTCGATGACCCCCTCCTCCGGTTCGATTTTCTTTCCAAGACGTTCACTCATAAACGCAAAGCCCCGGCAAATGGCCGGCTCTACGTCCTTGGCGGTCAAGGGTTTAAATTCAAAAACAGAGGAACGGGACAACACCGCGTTATAAATGTAAAAGTACGGATTTTCAGTGGTAGAAGCGATCAGCGTCACATCTCCGCTTTCAATCACTTCTAAAAGCGACTGCTGCTGCTTTTTGTTGAAGTATTGGATCTCGTCCAAATAGAGTAAGATCCCGTTGGGGGCCAGCATTGTCCCCACTTGAGAAATAACGTCCTTCACATCCGCCAAGGAGGCAGTCGTCGCATTGAGCCGCCGCAGGGCGCGGCCCGAGCGTTTGGCGATAATATTCGCCACTGTGGTCTTCCCTGTTCCAGATGGGCCGTAAAAAATAAGGTTTGGCACTTGATTGGTCTCAATAATGCGGCGCAAAAGCCCGCCGGGGGCAAGAATATGTCCTTGCCCCACCACGTCATCCAGCGTCTCAGGCCGTATTTCGTCCGCCAAAGGCCGGTATCCCATATCTTGTCACCTCCAAAAATAAAATGGAGAGGAAAAAATTCCTCTCCATTTTAGCACGCTTGTTCCAGCTTGTAAAGTCTTACCCACCCCGGGAGCATTTTTCTGCGTCGATGGCCAGCACCACCAGCAGTACAGCCAAGGCCTCGTCCGGCTCGACCACGTCGATCACATACTGGTCGGTCAGGTGGAACGGCTCTTTGCTGATGGTAGCCACCGACCGTTGCCCGTCGGTAATGGTATAGTCCCATTCCAGCCACTCACCGTCAATTTCCCAGCCGTTGCAATCAATGACAAACCGCGGCTTGAAGAAGGTAAACTCCTTTTTAATACATCCTACATAGTTTTCTTCGATGTAAAGCTCGAATTGAGGGAGAAAAGTAAAGATCTTCTCCTGAAGCGTGGCGATGTGCCGCCCCATAGCATCGTTGATGTGGAGGCAGTGTCCCCAGCTCAGCCGCCCTTCGACGGTAAAAACGGTATTTCCCATCTCATCGTAAATATCGTAGCTGTCAAGCCAAGAGAAAAACCGCTGTTTGAAATAAAGCTGCATTTTGACTTACTCCTCGTAGAGCGGGTATTTCTCTACCAGCGCCGCCACCTGAGCCCGAAGGGCATCTTCGTTGCCTTCAAAGTGCGTGGCTGTCTCCCACATGAGCTTGGCGATGACCTTCATGTCCTCGGTATTCAGTCCGCGGGTGGTGACAGCGGGCGTGCCCACCCGGATGCCGCTGGCTACGGTGGGCTTTTCCGGATCGTTGGGGATGGTGTTTTTGTTGACGGTGATGTTGACCTCATCCAGCCGATGCTCCATCTCCTTACCGGTAATGTGCGCCTTGCGGAGATCCACCAGCATCAGATGGTTGTCCGTTCCGCCGGATACCAGATCAAAGCCCGCCTCCAATAGGCCCTGTGCCAGAGCTTGGGCATTTTCCACGATCCGCTTCTGATAGGCGGCAAATTCCGGGGTCATGGCCTCGCCTAACGCCACCGCCTTTGCGGCGATGATATGCTCCAGCGGCCCGCCCTGACTGCCGGGGAAAATGGCGGAGTCGATCTTCTTGGCCAGCTCCTCGGTGCAGAGGATCATACCGCCCCGCGGGCCGCGAAGGGTCTTATGAGTGGTGGTCGTTACCACGTGGGCATAGGGCACAGGGTTGGGATGAAGCCCGGCGGCCACCAAACCGGCGATGTGGGCCATGTCCACCATCAGATATGCCCCGACCTCATCGGCGATTTCCCGGAACGCCTTAAAGTCAATGATCCGGGGATAGGCGGACGCCCCCGCCACGATCATTTTAGGTTTGCACTCCTTGGCGATGTCCCGCAGCTTATCATAGTCGATGCGGTGGGTCACCGGATCGACCCCATAGGGGACAATGTTGTAGTTCTTTCCCGAATAGTTGGCGGGAGAACCGTGGGTCAGATGTCCGCCGTTGGACAAATCCATGCCCATCACCGTGTCCCCAACCTGACAGAGAGCGGCGTAGACTGCGTAGTTGGCCTGTGCGCCGGAGTGGGGCTGTACGTTGGCATGGTCTGCGCCAAAGAGCTTACAGGCGCGCTCCCGGGCGATGTTCTCTACCACGTCTACCCATTGGCAGCCACCGTAGTAACGCTTGGCAGGGTAACCCTCGGCATATTTGTTGGTCAATACCGTGCCCATGGCTGCCAGCACCGGAACGCTGACAAAGTTCTCCGAGGCAATCAGCTCGATGTTGCGGCGCTGACGTTCAAATTCTCCCCAAATGCCTGCGCCGACCTCCGGATCGGCTTTGGCGATCAATTCCATCATTTCCTTGACCATGCTTGTGCCCTCCCCAAAATTGTGGTATGATACATTTTATCGGAAAAGAGCGATATCGTCAAGAGGTGTCCGATCATGCTTGAGAAAATCTACCAAACGCCTAAGGGTACGATCCATTATTGGATCAGCAAAGCGGCGGAGACGCCCAGCCCTATGCTGGTGTTTCTGCCCGGCCTGACCGCTGACCACCGGCTGTTTGACAAGCAGGTAGAGCATTTTGAGGGGAAATACCCTCTCTTTGTTTGGGACGCCCCCGGTCATGCCGCTTCATGGCCTTTTGAACTGACATTTACACTCATGGACAAGGCACGCTGGCTGGATGAAATTTTAACAAGAGAGGGCTTTGACCTTCCTGTGCTGGTCGGTCAATCCATGGGAGGTTATGTGGCACAGGCTTATGCCCAACTCTTTCCAGAAAAGCTCAAGGGCTTTGTCTCCATCGATTCTGCACCCCTGCAGCGGCGCTATGTCACAGCGGCGGAGCTGTGGCTTTTGAAGCGAATGGAGCCGGTCTACCGCCACTATCCGTGGAAGTTTCTGCTCAAATCGGGGACAAATGGCATTGCCACCTCACGGTATGGCAGAAAGCTGATGCTGGACATGATGATGGTCTATGACGGTGACCAAGCCCGGTATGCCAAGCTGTCGGGGCATGGGTTTCGGATGCTGGCTGAAGCCATGGAGGCCGATCTTCCCTACAAGATCTCATGCCCTGCTCTTTTGATCTGCGGCGAGAAGGATCATGCCGGTTCGTGTATCCGATACAACAAGGCATGGCACAGATACACCGGCATCCCGCTGGAATGGATCAAAGATGCCGGGCACAACTCCAACACGGATGCGCCGGACACTGTCAATTCTCTGATCGAAGCATTTTTACAACAGAGATAGGAGATGTAGAGCATGACCTGCAAAATAAGAAAATGGGAGTTGGCCGATGCGAAGGACTTAGCGGCAACGATCTCCAACCCCAAGGTACAAGACAATCTCCGCGACGGTCTTCCCTATCCTTACACCGAGCGGGACGGAATGGATTTCATTTCCGCCATGCTGGCCGCCGACGAGACCGAGACCTTCGCCTTTGCCGTCACCGTGGACGGGAAGGCCGTGGGCAGTGTCGGCATCTTCCGGCAGAGCAACATCCATCGCCGTACGGCGGAGCTGGGGTACTACATCGGGGAGGAATACTGGGGTAAGGGCTTTATGACCGAGGCGGTGAAGCAGGCCTGCGACTATGTGTTTGCACACAGCGACATTCTCCGCATCTACGCCGAGCCCTTTGCTTACAATTTAGCGTCCTGCCGGGTGCTGGAAAAGGCAGGCTTTCAAATGGAGGGGACGCTGCGGAGCAACGCAGTCAAAAAGGGAAAGGTTCTTGACATGAAAATGTACGCTCTGGTGAAAAAGGAGAGAGAAACATGACGAAGAAGGAACGGGCCAAATACATTGTCGAAGCCCTCAAGGATGCCTATCCTGACGGGATCTGCTCGCTGGAATACCGCAAGGACTACGAGCTGCTGTTTGCTACTCGCCTTTCCGCCCAATGCACCGACGCACGGGTCAATTTGGTGACCCCGGAGCTGTTTTCCACTTACCCCACGCTGGAGGCGCTGGCGGCGGCGGACATTGCCGACATTGAGCGCATCATTCACTCCACCGGCTTTTTCCGGGCCAAGGCAAAGGACATCGTCCTCGCCGCCCAAATGCTGCTTAGTGACTACGGCGGTAAAGTACCCGGCACGATGGAGGAACTGCTCAAGCTTCCCGGGGTCGGCCGCAAGACGGCCAATCTGGTGCTTGGCGATATTCACAAGACCCCCGGTGCAGTGGTGGCGGACACCCATTGCATCCGCATTTCCGGCCGTCTTGGCCTGACCGACGGCTCAAAAGATCCCGCCAAGGTGGAGCTTCAGCTTCGCAAGGTTCTACCGCCAGAGGAATCCAATGACTTTTGTCACCGCCTTGTCCTCCATGGGCGGGCAGTGTGTACCGCCCGAACGCCCCACTGCGAGCTGTGTACCCTTCAGGCGTGGTGCGCCTCGTACCAAAAGGGCGGCAAGGCTTGACAGCGGCCGCGGTCAAGGCTAAAATGAACGTCACGTGAGTACATTGAGGAGGTCATTTGAATGGATATGACATGGTTTGACGAGATGGAAGCGCGTATTCCCGTCGGTGAGGTGCGCACTCGCTTTGCGCCCTCTCCCACGGGGTATATGCACGTTGGCAATCTCCGCACCGCCCTTTATACATGGCTCATTGCCCGCTCTATGGGCGGCAAATTTCTTCTCCGCATCGAGGACACCGATCAGGGCCGTCTGGTGGCGGATGCCGCCGACATCATTTATAAAACCCTGCGGCAGACCGGCCTGACTTGGGATGAAGGCCCGGATGTGGGCGGCCCTGTCGGCCCGTATATCCAGACGGAACGCCGGGATTTTTACGCCAAGTACGCCCATCTGCTGGTGGAGAAGGGCGCGGCCTATTACTGCTTCTGCGAAAAAACTGAGAGCGAGGAGGATTCCGGCGAATTCGACCGCGCCGCCGACCCCTGCCGTGACCTTGATCCCGCCGCGGCCAAGGCGCGGGTGGATGCGGGCGAACCTTTTGTCATCCGCCAGAAGATCCCCGCCGGAACGACCACCTTCTCTGACGCCATCTACGGGGATATCACGGTAGATAACGCGGATCTGGACGATCAGGTGCTTCTCAAGCGGGACGGTCTGCCGACCTATAACTTTGCCAATGTGATCGACGACCATCTCATGGGGATCACCCATGTGGTACGCGGCAGCGAGTACCTCTCCTCCGCCCCCAAATACGACCTTCTCTACCGTGCCTTCGGCTGGAATATCCCCACCTATGTCCACTGCTCTCCCGTCATGCGCGACGCCCAGAACAAGATGTCCAAACGCCACGGCGACCCCTCCTACGAGGATCTGCTGGCTCTTGGTTATCTCTCCGAAGCGGTGGTGAACTATGTGGCCCTTCTGGGCTGGAGTCCCCGCGGGGAGTATGCTGAGACGGAGTTCTTTAC
>CARXAY010000002.1 GCA_949093475.1 uncultured Oscillospiraceae bacterium | reverse complement strand
CCGGACGGGAGAACCCGGCGGCGGAGGCCCTGCCCGGCTACCGCCCCGCCCAAGCCATGGTCTACTGCGGCGTGTACACCGAGGACGGCTCGAAATATCCCGACCTGCGGGACGCGCTGGAAAAGCTGCAGCTCAACGACGCCTCCCTCTCCTTCGAGCCGGAATCCTCCGCCGCGCTGGGCTTCGGCTTCCGCTGCGGCTTTTTGGGGATGCTCCACATGGAGATCATTCAGGAGCGGCTGGAGCGGGAGTTTGATCTGGACTTGGTCACCACCCTGCCCAGCGTCATCTACCGCATCACCAAGTCGGACGGCACGGTGGTGATGGTGGATAACCCCCACAACTACCCCGACCCCGGCGTCATCACCCTGTCGGAAGAGCCGTTCGCCAAGGTGTCCATCATCTCGCCCCCCGACTATGTGGGCAACATCATGCCCATGTGTCAGGAGCGGCGAGGGGAATTTAAGGATATGCAGTATCTGGACACCAATCTGGTGGAGCTGCACTACTCCATGCCGCTGGGGGAGATCATCTACGACTTCTTTGACGCGCTGAAGGCCAAGACGAGGGGCTATGCGTCGCTGGATTATGAGCTTTCCGACTACAAGCCCTCGGAGCTGGTCAAGGTGGATATGCTCTTGAACGGCGATCAGGTGGACGCGCTGAGCTTCATCGCCCACAAGGACAAGGCGTACCCCCGGGCGAGAAGGATGTGTGAGAAGCTGAAGGAGAATATCCCCCGCCAGCTCTTTGAAGTGCCCGTTCAGGCCGCCATCGGCGGCAAGGTCATCGCCCGGGAGACGGTGAAGGCCATGCGCAAGGACGTGCTGGCCAAGTGCTACGGCGGCGACATCACCCGCAAGAAGAAGCTGCTGGAAAAGCAGAAGGAGGGCAAAAAGAAGATGCGTTCCCTCGGCTCGGTGCAGATCCCCACGGAAGCGTTTATGGCGGTTTTGAAGCTGGACGAGGAATGACGCATTGGGTTGAGGCCCCTTTGGAAAGGGGCTGTCAGCCGAAGGCTGACTGGGGATTGCGAACTTGTGCTGTGCCGAACAATCCCCCGTCAGACGCTCCGCGTCTGCCACCCCCTTTCTAAAGGGGGCTTTCGTACTGTCGGTCACGACAGAAGAACCGTCCCCCTGCCGGGGCGGAACAAACATTTAAGGAGGTCATTATGATGAAAAAGCTACTGGCACTCGCGCTTTCCCTGATTTTGACCTTGGGGCTGGCAAGCCCCGCACTGGCGGCGGAGACGCCCGCCGAGCCGACCCCGGAGCAGATCGCCGAGATCATGGAAAAATACGGCTTGGAAGCGCCGGAGGACGAATACGCCGCCTATGAGGCCGCCCACCCGGAGGAGATCGCCAATCTGGACGCGGAGCGGCTGCTGGCGGACTGGGGATATGTGGAGCGGACGCCTGAAGAGTGGTTTTTGGCATACGAGGGGGAGTACGGCGAGACGCTGGAGGAAGCCGTGCGGAGAACCTACATTGACAGACGGCAAATGGTAGAGAACGCTTGCGCTCAGGCAGAGGAATACCGGGCTGACCGCCCTGAAATGTGGGAGAACTTTGACGCGGACAGCTATTTTGAGAGCGAGTGGCTGGGATACAGCAATTTGATTCCCGACAAGGCTGCGTATATGGCCAGATATAACATCCTGACCGAAGATGAATTTGTGGATGATATGTTTGCGATGTATGCGTCGGAACACTATTATGACGACTATGATTATGACCCCCTCCCCGACGACTGGTGGTGGGATGACGTGACCCCGCCTGAACCCACCCTCACCCTCTATGTGGACGGCTTCGCCTATGAGGATGTGGAAATCGTCGCCGAGAACGGGGTGACCTACGCCGACGCGGCCGCCCTGCGGGGGATTTTCGGGGAGGCGTTCGTCCCCGCTGACAAAACCGGCCTTTTGCCCATCCGGGAGACCGCCGAGGCGGCGGGCTGGGACGCGGGCTGGTACGGCGGCGGCTGGAGCGGCGCGCAGGAGGTGCAGCTCTGGGGCAAGGAGGGCTACGTGACCGCGCTGGCGGAGCAGTTTGGCCCGCTGAACGACTTCCTTGCCAAGGCCATGAAGGTCAGCGGCAACACCCTTTTTGCCGACACTCCCACCGCCACCCATGAGACCGTGGCCGTGGATATGACCCGCTTTTCCACGCTGGACGGGGACGAGACCTTCCGCCTCACCTTTGACGTAGACTACGTCATGGGCGGCGGAGTTCTGGACGCCACCATCACCTTCGACGTGACCGAGCTTTTGAAGCTCTTCCCCGCTGACGCGCTGGAGAGCCTGACGAAAATGGGCGGCTTCTCGGTCACCCAGCTCCGGCAGTTTTTGAAGGCCGGGGTGATGGAGTTCATCATCGACTACAACACCGGGGACATGGCCTACAACATCCCCCTGCTGGCCCTTGTGGACGAGGAGCTGGCGGGCTGGCAGACCGAGACCCTCCCCGGGCTGGACGGCATGGCGGAGGCCATGAAGGGGCTGGAGGAGTTTTCTTTGACCTCTACTCTCTACGCCCAGATGCTCTCCACCGCTTCTTATATGGGCGCGGAATATGCCCGGGCTGAGTACGACCAGTCGGTGAGTCTGCTGTCCGCCTTTGCCGGAAAGGACCGCTTTGCCACCCGGGGCGGCAAGACCACCTATTCCATCACCACGCAGGCCATGAACGAGGCCGTTTCTGCCCTCATCAACGCCGATGCGGACGAGGGCGACAGTACAAATATGGTGAAACAGCCCGTCTACTCCATCTTCAAGGCCTTTGACATCACCTACACGCTGGACGACAGCGGCAACGTGACCGCCGACCTTCATATCCGTCCCGACACCGACGGCATCGCCACAGCCATTGCCAAGTCTTACGAGAGCAGCTACTATGGCGACTCCTCCGCCGCCGGCGCGATGGAGATCGTGATGAACTGGGCGCTTAAGGGCTGGAATATGGACATCACCGCCTCCAGCCAAGGCAGCGCCCAGCGCTCCACCGGGCGGGTGGACATCCACTGGAACAACGTGGGCAAGCTGAACGTCCGCACCACCGCCGCCCAGACCGGCGGGGAAGCCCCGCGGAACGTGGAGGACGTGGTGAAATGAAAAGACTGGCGGCTCTTTTGCTGGCTCTGGCCCTGAGCCTGAGCCTGATCCCCAACACGCTGGCGGCGGAGGCCGTCACTCCCACGCCCCCGGAGTGGATCAACGCCGAGGACTATGTTGTTTTTGAGGACGGAAAGGTCTATGATCCGGCGGTTTGGGAGGGGGTTCTTCAGCTTCGGAGTCATGCTTTTTCAGGGGGACGCAGAGCAAAGAACAATCCATATTGGAATTCGTATTTAAAACTAAGTGCGTTGACAGAAAAGCCAAACATAGACCCGGCAGCGGTGTATGAAAAGAGCTTGATTGACCTGATGTACCACAGAAACGAAGGGTACAGTAGTTGGATGCTGGGCAATGATGTTCTGGATCTTCTGTTGGGTGAGGACGGGGGGACTTGGAGTAATGATACCCGATGGAAGCTGGAGCTTTGGAGCAACCGTTGGATTTATCAGATGGAGTATTACGACCACACGGAAGAAGAAGCGACCATTCGGGAGCTGCCCACGCGGATACCTGACTTTGTAAAGCAACTCAACAACACAATGAAGCACAACGGCATAACATCTATGGAACGCTTTTTGGACTGCGGTACGATGGACGTAGACACGGGAATGAAAACCTATCAGTGGATGTCCGCAGCAAAGGTATTGCCGAAACAAATCAGCGTTTTGGTGGATGGAAAGACCATAGGTCTGGACGTTCTGCCTGAAATCAAGAACCAGCGCACCATGGTGCCTGTTCGGGCGGTGGGGGAAGCCATCGGCGCGGAGGTGGAATGGGTGCAGGACAAGGGTCAGGTGGTGATGACCCGTGCCGGGTCTACCGTCACCATGACCCTCAACTCCACCACCGCCGACATCGACGGCAGGAAGGTGGAGATGGACGTCGCCCCCTATGCCGTCAACGGCCGCACCCTTCTGCCCGCCCGGTATGTGGCGGAGTTTTTCGGCCAGAAGGTGGACTGGGACGGAGAGAGAAAAGAGGTGCTCATTACAGAGGACAAGTCGGCACTGGGAAATTCTAATTTAGAAGCGTGGGCAATGGCTATGGGGCTGAGCTATGCGTATCAGTATTACGGCGAGCGTTGCGGCGAAAAGGACGACCTTTTGTTTGGGATGTACCCGCGCACAGCGGCTCAGGTGCAAAGCTCCCGCAGGGGGCTGAACAACAACTGGGGCGGAGACAGCCGGGAGCATATCATCTCCATCGTTGAAAGCATGACTGCCCACGGTCACAATGACAGCTTTCAGGCTGCCGCAAGGGACGCGAACAGCCTGCCGCCGGACGAAATGGCCTATTTGATCTCCATCTCCAGCGGCACCGATCAGTATATGTGGCCGTACACCAAAGCCCTCTCCGGAAAATGGGGCGACAAGGGGATTTTGGCGTGGGATCTGTCCCGTATGGGCGCAATGGTGCAGTGGGGTTACCACGTTGGGCGGTTGACCTATGAAGAGGCGCTGGCGCTGGTAGAACCTGCTGCGAGACTGACGGCAGAGAACTTTTCCTCTTGGGAAGAGTTTTACGAGAATTATTTGGACGGATACAACTGGTGGGCACGCAACAATGTGGTGGGGAAAGACCCGTGGGAAACGGAGCGCGGCCCGCTTTGCCGAAAAATGCTGGAAAACCCCATTTTGGACGACACCCTCTTTACCACCGGCGTGATCCCCCTGCCCGACAAGGAAGGCTAATACCCGACAAAGGACTGATATAACTTGGCAAAGAAAAAGACGACGGAAGAGACGGTCAAGCACCGGGACAACCCCAACGTCATGGGTCTTCGCAAGGAAGTGCTGGAGCAGCCCATCACCGAGACGCTGGAGCTGAACTATATGCCCTACGCCATGAGCGTCATCGTCTCCCGGGCCATCCCGGAGATCGACGGCTTTAAGCCCTCCCACCGCAAGCTCCTCTACACCATGTATAAAATGGGCCTGCTCTCCGGCGCGCGCACCAAGTCGGCCAACATCGTGGGCCAGACCATGAAATTAAACCCCCACGGCGACGCCGCCATTTACGACACCATGGTGCGCCTCTCCCGGGGCTACGGTGCGCTTCTCCACCCCTTGGTGGACTCCAAGGGCAACTTCGGCAAGGTCTATTCCCGGGACATGGCTTGGGCCGCCTCCCGCTACACCGAGGCCAAGCTGGATTCCATCGCCGGGGAGTTTTTCCGGGACATTGATCAGGACGCTGTGGACTTTCAGGACAACTACGACGGCACGCTGAAAGAGCCGGCCCTGCTGCCCACCACCTTCCCCAACGTTCTGGTTTCCGCCAATCAGGGCATCGCCGTGGGCATGGCCTCCAACCTCTGCGGGTTTAATTTGGGAGAGGTGTGCGACGCCACCATCGCCTACATGAAAGACCCGTCGGTTGATTTACTTATGGTATTAAAAGCCCCGGATTTTTCTACCGGTGGTCAGCTCCTCTACGACGGCGCGGAGATGGCCAACATCTACCGCACCGGCCGGGGGTCGTTCAAGGTGCGGTGTAAATGGCGGTATCTCAAGGAGGGCAACCTCATTGAGATCTACGAGATCCCTTATACAACCACCACCGAGGCCATCATCGACAAGGTCTCCGAGCTTATCAAGGCGGGGAAGATCAAGGAGATCGCGGATATGCGCGACGAGACCGACCTCTCCGGCCTCAAGCTCACCATCGACCTGAAGCGGGGCACAGACCCGGAAAAGCTCATGCAGAAGCTGTGCCGCGCCACCCCCCTTCAGGACTCCTTCCCCTGCAACTTCAACATTCTCATTGCCGGGATGCCCCGGGTCATGGGGGTGGGGGAGATCTTGGACGAGTGGATCGCGTGGCGCACCGACTGCGTGCGGCGGCGGGTCTACTACACCCTGAAAAAGCGGGAGGAAAAGCTCCACCTGCTCAAGGGCCTGAAAAAGATCCTGCTGGACATCGACCGGGCCATTAAGATCATCCGGGAGACCGAGGAGGACGCGGAAGTCATCCCCAACCTGATGATCGGCTTCGGCATCGACAATGTTCAGGCGGAATTTGTGGCGGAGATCAAGCTCCGGAACATCAACAAAGAGTATATCTTGAAGCGGGTGGAGGAAACCTCTCAATTGGAGGAGGAGATCGCCGACCTCAAGGACTTGGTGAACTCCCACAAGCGCATCCAGAAGGTCATCGCCACCGAGCTGGAGGCGGTGAAGAAGAAGTACGCCACCCCCCGCCGGACGGAGATCCTCTATGAGTATGAATCCTCTCAGGAGGTGGATCTCACCGCTGAGGTGGAGGACTATCCCGTCCACGTCTTTGTCTCCAAGGAGGGATATTTCAAGAAAATTACCCCTCAGTCCCTCCGCATGAGCGGGGAGCAGAAGTACAAGGAAGGGGACGGCCCGAGCCTCCACTACGAGACCGGAAACCGGGACGAGATCTTGGTGTTCACCGACCGCCAGCAGTGCTACAAGGCGCGCCTCAGCGACTTCGACGATTCCAAGGCCAGCCTGCTGGGGGATTACCTCCCCACCAAGCTGGGCATGGATCAGGGGGAGACGGTAAAGTTCGTCTGCCTCACCGGGGACTACTCCGCCCACCTGCTGTTTTTCTTCCAAAACGGCAAGGTGGCCCGGGTGGAGATGGCGGGCTACCAGACCCAGACCAAGCGCAAGCGGCTCACCGGGGCGTACAGCGACAAGTCCCCGCTGGTCACCGCCATGGTGCTGGATCGGGACAAGGAGATCGCCATCCACTCCACCGACACCCGCTGCCTCATTTTCCACACCGCCTCCCTTGCCCCCAAGACTACCCGCAATACCCAAGGGGTGAACGTGCTGTCCCTCAAGGGGAAGCACACCGTGGCGGGGGCGGAGCCACTGGAGGAGAGCCGCATCGCCAACCCCGCCCGCTTCCGCGGCCGCAGTCTCCCCGCCGCCGGCGCGCTGCTGCGCCCGGAGGACTACGCTGCGCAGGAGCAGCTAACTTTATGATTTGAAGGAGACCTTTCCATGAAGCCAAAGGCGCTGGACATTTTGAAAAGCTATGCCATTATCACTGTGGGCGCGCTGGTCTACGCCATCAGCTTCGTGTGGTGCTACGACCCCAACCATATCGGCTTTGGCGGCGTGACGGGCATTGCCCAGATCATCAACGCCTTTGTTCCCGCGCTGCCCATCGGTATCATGGTCATCGTGTTCAACGCCCCCCTGTTCTTTCTGGGGTGGCGGCTGCTGGGGGGACATCTTTTGGTGTCCTCCCTCTACGCCATGGCCCTGTCCTCCCTGTTTATCGACGGCCTCAACTACCTCTTCCCCGCCATCCCCACCATGGAGCCCATGCTGGCGGCCATTTTCGGCGGGGTGCTGCTGGGGGTGAGTCTGGGGCTGGTGTTCAGTCAGGGCGCGACCACCGGGGGCACCGACCTGCTGGCGAGGCTTTTGAAGCTGAAATTCGCTTGGCTGCCTGTGGGCAAGCTGCTACTGGCCATCGACCTTGTGGTGGTGCTGGCGGTGGCGGCGGCGTTCCGCTCCTTGGAGAGCGGGCTTTACGGCCTCATCGGCCTCTATATCTCCACCGTCATCATGGACAAGATGCTCTACGGCATGGACACGGCCAAGGTGGCCTATATCATCTCCGACTTTGACAAGGAGATCGCCAAGGCCATCGTCAAGGATATGGAGCGGGGGGTGACCATCCTGCCGGGCAAGGGCGCGTACTCCGGCCAGCCCAAGGAGGTCTTGATGTGCGCCTTCAAGCAGCGGCAGATCGTCCAGCTCAAGGCGCTGGTGAAGGAGATCGATCCAGTGGCCTTTTTGATCGTCTGCGACGCCCACGAGGTGCTGGGAGACGGCTTCCGGGAGTATAAGCAGAACGATTTGTAGGGGCGGCTGTCCTCAGCCGCCCGCGGGCGCACACTGTGCGCCCCTACGCAAACATTGCAAAAGGAGGTCAGCCATGAAACGGCTATTTGCTCTGGTATTTGCCCTTCTCTGCCTGACCTCCTGCGCGTCCATGCTGGAGCGGGAGGCTACATACACCGCCACCCATGTGGAAAATCCTCCGTCCTCGCTGGCGGATACTTACCGGGTGAACACCTACGCGGGGCTTTGTTCCTCCCTGCGCTCCTATGTGGAGGAGGGGAAAACCGAGGGCAATCTCCGCTTTCCCGCCACTTATCCGGGCAATCTGACGGTGGATCTGGAAAAGGCCAAGCGGCAGATGATGGAGGAAGAGCCGCTGGGCTGCTACGCCCTCTCCGACATCACCTTCCACATCAACCGGATCATCGCCTATTACGAGGTCACCGCCGCCTTTGATTACCGCATTCCCCCGGCGGAGTACATGGCGCTGGAGACCGTGGAGAGCGCCGAAGCCTTGTCCGAGAAGATGGAGACCGCTCTGCGGGATCTGGGCAGCGGCTTTACCGTGCTTCTGGACGTGCCGGGGGAGGACTCGGCGGAGGAGTGTGTGGCGTCTGCGTTGGAGCTGGCCTACGGCCGGTGCGTGGACGCGGTGAGCCGCCCGGAGCTGGAGCTTACACTGTACCCCAAAACCGCCCGGCGGGCGGTGGCGAAGGTAAAGCTGACCTATTCCGAAAGCACCACTGTCCTGCGCCTGCGCCAGCGCAATATGTGTCAGGCGGCGGAGCGTCTGGCGCGAGAGCTGGCGGCCTTGGACGAGGAGGGCCTTTACGAGGCGGTGATGGCCCGCTGGCAGCTTGATCCGGCGGGAGCTTCCGGCGGGGACGCCGCGCTGCTGGGCGGCGCGGCCAACCGGGAGGGGCTGGACCGGGGGTTTGCGCTGGTGCGGCAATACTGGACGGAATATCAGACGGAAGAGAACGAAGAGAGGGGGGATGCCCCGTGAAAAACGGCTACGCCGTGGTGGTGGGCGGCGTGAATCTGGACATCGGCGGCACGCCGGACAAGACCATGGTGCTCCACGACTCCAACCCCGGCACGGTGCGGATGAGTCTGGGAGGCGTGGGCCGCAACATTGCCCACAACATGGCCCTTCTGGGCGTGCCCACCGTCCTCATCACCGCGCTGGGGGAGGATATGCCCGCCCGGCAGATCGCCGACTCCTGCGCGGAGTTGGGCATCGACCTCTCCCACGCCCTGCGGCTGCCCGGCGAGGCGACCTCTACTTATTTGTTCCTCACCGACCATCAGGGAGAGATGGAAATGGCGGTGAGCGACATGGAGATCTACCGCCACTTGACCCCGGCGTTTTTAGAGAGTAAACTAAAGGTGTTGAACAACGCCGAGTTGGTGGTGTGCGACACAAACATCCCCGCCGAGAGCGTGGAATTTATCGCCGACCGCTCCGCTGCCCCGGTGTTTTTGGACACGGTCTCCACCGCCAAGGCGGAAAAGGCAAGAAAGGTCTTGGGCAAGCTCCACACCCTCAAGCCCAACCGCATGGAGGCCGCTCTCTTGAGCGGGGTGGACATCGTGGACG
Source organism: uncultured Oscillospiraceae bacterium (assembly GCA_949093475.1). Classification (GTDB taxonomy): domain Bacteria; phylum Bacillota; class Clostridia; order Oscillospirales; family Oscillospiraceae; genus MGBC124762. The sequence continues at coordinate 11,418 of CARXAY010000002.1, read as the reverse complement.
AGGTGAGCCTTCAGGTGGCGGCGAGCAAGCTGCTGGAGACGGGCCTGAAGCGGGTGTTCATCTCTCTGGGCGGCGACGGTGTTCTGGCCGCCGACCGGGAGGAGGGGCTGCTCCACCTGCCCATCTACCCCGGCGAGATGAAAAACGCCACCGGCTGCGGCGACGCGTTTATGGCGGCGCTGGCTTGGAGCTACTGCCGGGGCGAGGGGCTGGAGGGCGCGGCCAAGGCCGGCCTTGCGGCGGCGTCCATCGCCCTTGCCGGGGCGGAGACCATCAACCCCCTGCTGTGCCCGCAGGCAGTTACCCGTCTGATCGACTTACATAAGGAGGAAGCGTTATGTTGAAGCAATATCTGGACATCTCCCCAGAGGTGAAGGCCGCGCTGGACGCGGGCAAGCCGGTGGTGGCGCTGGAGTCCACCATCATTTCCCACGGGATGCCCTATCCCCAGAACGTGGAGACCGCGCTGGCGGTGGAGGACATCATCCGGCAAAACGGGGCGACGCCCGCCACCATCGCCATCATCGGCGGCAAGCTCAAGGCGGGCTGCACCAAGGACGAGATCGAGTATCTGGGCAAAAAGGGACAGGAGGTGACCAAGGCCAGCCGCCGGGATCTGGCCGTCCTCTGCGCCCGGGGCGCGGACGGGGCGACCACCGTCACCACCACCATGATCATCGCCCACATGGCGGGCATTTCCATCTTCGCCACCGGGGGCATCGGCGGCGTCCACCGGGGGGCGGAGACCACCATGGACATCTCCGCCGACTTGGAGGAGCTGGCCCACACGCCGGTGATGGTGGTGTGCGCCGGGGCGAAGTCCATTTTGGATCTGGGGCTGACGCTGGAGTATCTGGAGACCCACGGCGTGCCTGTCATCGGCTACGGCACGGAGGAGCTGCCCGCCTTTTACACCCGCAAGTCGGGCTTTGGGGTGGACTACCGGGTGGACACCCCGGAGGAGCTGGCGAAGATCTTCCGCACCCAGAAGGAGCTGGGCCTTGGCGGCGGGATGCTGGTGACCAACCCCATCCCGGAGGAGTATTCCATGGATAAGGCCACCATTGACGCCGCCATTGACGAGGCCCTGCGTCAGGCGGAGGCAAACGGCGTCCACGGCAAGGCCACCACGCCGTTTTTGCTGGCCAAGGTGAAGGAGCTGACCGGCGGCGACAGCCTCAGCTCCAACATCCAGCTTGTGTTCAACAACGCCGCGCTGGCCGCGAAAACGGCGGCGTGTCTGGGCAAGTGATATGGACAAGCAGCCGCACATTTTGGTGGTAGACGACGAGCCGGAGATCGCCGATCTGGTGGGGGTGTACCTCGCCAGCGAGGGCTACGCCGTCACCAAGTGCCTCACCGCCGGGGAGGCGCTGGAGGCCGCCGCCCGGGAGAGCTTCGATCTGGCGGTGCTGGACGTGATGCTCCCCGACCTCTCCGGGTTCACCCTCTGCGCCCGCCTGCGGGAGCAGTATCCCTTCCCCATTCTCATGCTCACCGCCAAAACCGGGGACATGGACAAGATCAACGGCCTGACCATCGGCGCGGACGACTACCTCACCAAGCCCTTTAACCCGCTGGAGCTGGTGGCGCGGGTAAAAGCCCAGCTGCGGCGGTACACCCGCTACAACGCAGGGGAGCAAAAGAGCGCCGACGAGGTGGACGTGGCGGGTCTGACCATGAACAAGGGCACACACCGCTGCTGGCTCTACGAGCAGGAGGTGTCCCTGACCCCCACGGAGTTCGACATTTTGTGGACGCTGTGCATCCACAAGGGGCAGGTCATCTCCGCCGAACAGCTCTTTGAGCAGGTGTGGGGAGAAAAGTATCTGGATCGCAACAACACCGTGATGGTTCACATCCGCCGCATCCGGGAAAAGCTGGGTGACACCGACCGGGGCGAGGGCAGGCTCATTAAGACCGTGTGGGGCGTAGGCTACCGCATCGGCTGACGAGATAAAGAAGATTAATGTTGAAAAGGAGACGTTCAAAATGTTCCAGCAGCTCATCGAGTATCTGAAGAAGAATCCCAAGCGCATCGTGTTCACCGAGGGCGCAGACCCCCGCATTTTGGAGGCGGCCTCCCGCCTGCTGGCGGGCACGTTCCTCAAGCCCGTCCTCATCGGCGATCCCGAGGAAGTGCAGAAGGCCGCCGAGGACGCGGGCTATAACATCCGGGGCGCGGAGATCGAAGACCCCAACAACAGCGCCTATATGGACGAGATGGTGGAGATCTTCTGTGAGCTTCGCAAGAGCAAGGGAATGACCCCAGAGGAGGCCCGCAAGATCCTTTCTCAGGGCAACTACTTCGGCACGATGATGGTGAAGATGGGGAAGGCGGACGCCCTGCTGGGCGGCGCGACCTACTCCACCGCCGACACCGTCCGTCCCGCCCTTCAGATCATTAAGACCAAGCCCGGCCACTCCATTGTTTCCTCCTGCTTCATTCTGGTGCGCCCCTCCGCCACCGGCGAAAATGAGGTGCTGGCCATGGGCGACTGCGCCATCAACATCAAGCCCACCGCCGAGGAGCTGAGCGAGATCGCCGTGGAGGTGGCCGAGTGCGGCAAGATCTTTGGGATCGACCCCAAGGTGGCCTTTTTGAGCTATTCCACCCTCGGCTCGGGCAAGGGCGAGGACGTGGATAAGATGCGCCGGGCCATGGAGCTGACCCGGGAGCGCGCCCCCGGCCTGCCCGTGGACGGCGAGATGCAGTTCGACGCCGCCGTCTCCCCCACCGTGGGCCAGCTGAAGTTCCCCGGCAGCAAGGTGGCCGGCTACGCCAACACCTTCGTGTTCCCCAACATCGAGGCGGGCAACATCGGCTACAAGATCGCCCAGCGCCTGGGCTCCTTCGAGGCCTACGGCCCCATCCTGCTGGGCCTGAACGCCCCCATCAACGACCTGTCCCGGGGCTGCAACGCCCAGGAGGTCTACTCCATGGCCATCATCACCGCCGCGGTGGCGTAACAGAAACGGCTTTTGCAAAAGGGAAGGGCAGCACCGGAGGTGCTGCCCTTCTCTTTTTTAGTTGGCGATGGTGCAGTGGTCAACGGCAAATTCCAAAAACCGGCCGATCAATTCGTTTCTGCTGTATCCCGTCTGGAGCGCGATGTCGTTGATCCGCTCCAAAAGCTCCTCCTTGACTCGGATGGAAAAAATGCGGTAGCCATCCTCCCCTTTTGCCCGCTTGGGGTGGATCACCAGCTCATGCTCGCTCATAAAATCACTCCTTAACATGATTTTATGCTTTACAACCGAAAGACAATATGTTAAATTATATGTTAGCTATTATGTTAGCTAAAAATACAGTAGGAGGAAAGAGATATGAGCAACTATTCCCAAGAGGAACAGGTCGGCATCGTGCGGGATGCGATGACGCTGCAGACCGTCATTCAGATCGAGACGCAAGAACTGGAAAAATTGAAGCGGGAACGCTTTCAGGCGCGCCCCGTGCCGCCGACCCGCCAAGTGCTGGCCCTGCCGCAGGTCAACGCCCAGCTTCCCGCTCCGCCAAAAACAGATTTGAAGCTCATGCAGTTTTTGAAGGAGCTTCCTGCGTCCCAAAAGATCTTATACATAGCCGGTGCCATGACGGGGGTACTGTTTTTCCCAGTATTGGTATATGTGTATTATCAATTCAGCAAGGAGTGCCGCAGGCGCAACATGGAGCTGGCGCAGTCGGCGGAATACCAAAAGGAAGTGGCAAAGGCGGAGCAGGCCGCGGCGCAGGAGCAGGAGCGGGCGCGGCAGGAGACCGCCAAGCGGCAGACGGCACTGGACACGCAGTACAAGACCGAACTGGAACGGTACAACACCGTGGAGCTGCCCGCCTATGAGAAAGAGCTGGCCAAGTGGGAGCAGGCCCACGCCGAAAAGATCGCCATCATGGAAGCCGATCTGGACGCCAACGAAGGAATTTTGGAGGAGCTTTATGACACGACAAAGCTGATCTCCCTGACCTATCGGGAGCTGTGGATCTTGCGCTGGCTCTATGACGATATGCGGACTTCTGACCATGACATCCGCTATGCCACGGAGCTTTTGGATCGGGATCGGCAGAGGATCGCCACGGAACGCTCCGGACTGATGGTGCGGGAAGCCGTTCAGGATATGCAGGTCTCTATGGAGAGCGGCTTCCGGGCGGTCTACGAAGCGGTGGAGGAGGGCAACGAGGAGCTGGTCAAGACCCGCCGCAGCCAAAACGCGGCCAATGTCGCGGCCATCGCCCAGCGGCACAACCTTTCCAAGGCGGCCAAAAAGCAAAACGAAATGCTGGAAGAGCATTTTGAGAAATTCAAAAAGTAAAGGGCAGAAAAGGACACAGACACAAAAAAGAAGGTCTCTCACCAGAGAGACCTTCTTTTTGTGCTTTTTGAGGCGCGGCAGCAAAAATCAGCCGGACACATGGTGCAGAATCCACCCCAAAATTTCCTCATACCCCGCCTTGCCGCTTGCCGCCGCAAGGCCAAGGTCGATCAGCTCCTGCTGGGTATACCGTAGTGTCACATCGTTGAGCTTTAGCGTCATCAGCATGGCCAGCACGCCCACCCGCTTGTTGCCGTCCGCAAAGGGGTGGTTGGAGATCAGGGCGAAGGCCAGCCGCGCCGCCTTTTCCTCCACAGAGGGGTATTGCTCCACGTCCTCAAACCCTGCGTCCACGCTCAGCACGGCGGATTCCAGCAAGCCCCGGTCACGCAGCCCCGGCAAGCCACCCGTAGCCGCAAGGAGCTTTTGGTGGAGCATAATCACTTCTTCCACAGTCAGTAAAATCATTTTGCAAACTCCCGGAGGGCTTCCATGTTTTCCTCAATGAGCTGGTCGGCGGCGGCCTCCACCTTCTGCTTCCGGGCAGCGCGGGCAGCTTGGAGGGCGTCATATTCCTCAAAGTCCACCACGATATACCGGGGCTTGTTGTTTTTCAGAATGACGGCAAGCCCCGCCTCATCCACCAGCCGGGTCACTTTAGAAAAGTTCTGGTTGGCCTCGGTCATAGGCACAAGAGTGCTTGTCTCCACGGTCATATAAATCACCTCGTCTATAGTATACACGAAATATAGGATAAAATCAACCTATATTTTGAACAGCAAAAAAGAAGGTCTCTCACCAGAGAGACCTTCTTTTTGTACTTTTTGAGGTGCGGCAGGGATATGTACTAAAAGGGGGCTTTGAGGGGGCGTTGTGCTTCGCGTCAGCTTCTTACCTGTCGGCTCGGTCGTGCAATGGATCGCTGAACAAAAACACCCGACTTTCGTCAGGTGTTTTCGTGGTGGAGACTACAGAACTCGAATCTGTGACCTCTCGCGTGTGAAGCGAGCGCTCTACCAGCTGAGCTATGCCTCCATATGGAAAACGGTGGTGACCCGGACGGGACTCGAACCCGTGTTGCCGCCGTGAAAGGGCGGAGTCTTAACCGCTTGACCACCGGGCCTCGTCGGAGCAAGCTCCATATCCCTCGCTTTCGGCTTGCGCCAAAAGCTCGCTCATTACGCTGCTCCTCCTCTCGCTCGCGAACCCGCTGGCGCTGGGCTTCGCGCGCGGAAAGGTCAAGGTCAAGGGCTAATATAGAGCGCCGCAGGCGCGGCGGGATCTGTATGGTAGCGGCGACTGGATTCGAACCGGTGACAACTCGGGTATGAACCGAGTGCTCTAGCCAACTGAGCTACGCCGCCATATCCTCTTTTGCAAGGGCAAAGGAAATTATATCGGAACAAGCCCTGTTTGTCAACACCTTTTTTCCCGTCTGCCCCGTTTTCCTTCAAAATGATGTCCGCAGGGTAAAAAATCCCCCGTCCTTCGACCAAACCCGCCGAAAAAATGGAAAAATTCTCCTTGCAAAATTTACAGCTACCTATTATAATACAACAGTAACATGGGGCGGTTTGCCGCCCGGAAAATAAGGTGGTGAAGCACAGATGGCTTTGGAAGCTGTTGAAGTGGTCAACCGGGCCGAGGAAGAGGCGCGGGAGATCATTGCCGCCGCCCAGAACGAGGCGAAGGAGATCGTCGCCGAGGCGGAGCGCGCCGGGCGCGCCGCGCTGGATGCCGCCCGGGTCAAGGCGCAGGACGAGACCAAACAGATCCTGAACGCCGCGCAGACCAAGGGTGAGGCCGCCGGCGACGCCGTATTGAGCCGGGCCAAGAAGGAAGCCGCCGACTTAGTGGCGGACGCCAAGGGCCGCATGGACGCGGCGGCGGCGGGGATCGTAGCAAAGATCAAAGGGGGTGAGGGGGACTAATGTCCATTGTAAAGATGAAGCATCTGCGCGCCGTGGGGATGCGCGAGGGCCGGGGAAAGCTCCTGCGCCGTCTGCGCTCTCTGGGCTGCGTGGAGATCGACACCCCCGGCGAGCTTCCCCCCGAATGGGACTTTCTGACCCCGCCGGAGGGCGACGAGCTGGCCCGCCATTTGGGAGAGGCGGACGAGCTGTCCGCCGCGCTGGAGCTGCTCAAGCCCTACGCTTCGGAAAAGGGCGACCTGCTCACCCCGCGGCCTCAGGTGGCGGAGGAGACCCTCTTTGACGAGGAGAGCTACCGCAGCGCGCTGGCGGCAGCCCGGACGGTGAACGAGGCCAAGTCCGCCCTCAACGCCCAGCAGGCCAAGCGGGGGAAGCTGACCACCCAGCTCCACGGACTGGAGCCGTGGTTGGAGCTGCCGGTGGCGCTGGATCTCGCCGGCACGGCGGCGACGGACGTGATGTTCGTCTCCGCGTCCCTGCGTCTGACGCGGGCGGCGGTCTTGGAGCGGCTGGACGCCGCCACCGAGCTGTACGACCTGACGTGGGCGGGGGAAGATAAGGAATTTCGTTATTTTCTGGTCATTGTCCACAAGAGTGCGGCACAGGCGGTTCAGGCGGCCCTGATCGATCTGGGCTGCGCCCGGCTGAACCTTCGCAACTGGAGCGGCACGGCGGCGGAAAACCACCGGGCGCTGCAGACGGAGCTGGCCCAGCTTGACAGGGAGGCCGAGACCCTCCAAAAGACCATCGAGGACAACGCCCAGCGGGTCTTTGACCTGAAGGTGGCGCTGGACAAGGCCAATCAGGAGGTGGGGCTGGAGCGCTCCAAGGCCCGGCTTCTGGACACCGAGCACGCCTTCTTTTTGGACGGCTGGTTTCCCGCCGAGCGGGAGACGGAGGTCAAGGCGGCGCTGGAGGAGTTCGGTCTGGCCTACGACATTGCCGACCCCACCGAGGAGGAGTACCCCAAGGTACCCATCCAGCTCAAGAGCAACAAGCTCACCGACCCCTTCACCATGGTCACGGCCATGTATTCTATGCCCGCCTACGACGGGGTAGACCCCAATCCCTTCATGGCCCCCTTCTTTATTTTGTTCTTCGGCTTTATGATGAACGACATCGGCTACGGGCTTTTGATGGTGCTGGGCACGGCGCTGGTTCTGGCTATGACCAAGCCCAAGGGGGGCACACAGCGGATGATGTCCATGTTCTTCATGTGCGGCATCAGCTCTATTTTCTGGGGCAGCCTGACCGGCAGCTTTTTCGGAGATTTTATCCCCCAGCTCTTTAAGCTGATCGACCCCAGCCTTTTGGGGCGGCTCAAGCCGCCGGTGGGCGGCGGCGACCCCACTTGGTTCTGGCCGCCACTGTTTAACCCGGTGAACAACACCATTCAGGTGATGATCGGGTCGATGGCGCTGGGCGCGATCCAGATCGTCACCGGCATGGCCATCTCGGCGGTGGAAAAGTTCCGCAAGGGAGACCCGTGGGACGCGGTGTTCGACGAGATCAGCTGGTGGATCATCCTCGGCTCTGCCGCGTGGGCCATTTTAGGCGGCGGAACACCGGCGCTGGTGCTGCTGGCGGTGGGCGGCGGGATGCTGCTCATCGGCGGAACGCGGAAGGCCAAGGGCTTCGGCAAGGTCTCCAGCGCGGTGGGCATCGTCTACAACGGCATCTCCGGCTTTTTCAGCGACGTTTTGTCCTATCTGCGCCTGATGGCGCTGATGATGGCGGGGGCGATCATCGCGCAGGTGTTCAACACCCTCGGCTCGGTGTTCGGCTTAGTGCCCTTTATCATCATCGCCCTCATCGGCAACGTGCTCAATCTGGTGCTCAACCTGCTGGGGTGCTATGTGCATACCCTGCGCCTCCAGTGTCTGGAGTTTTTCGGTCGGTTCTACAAGGACGGAGGCAAAGCCTTTGACCCCCTTGCAGTTCATACAAACTATGTGGATGTCATTAAAGGAGGAAATTAAAAATGGAGTTCTTTGAAATGTTTGGCGGGCTGGGCCTTGCCTTTATCGGGATCGCGCTGGCCATTGTCATGTGCTGTATCGGCTCTGCAAAGGGCACCGGTCTGGTGGGCGAAGCGGCCACCGGCATTTTGAGCGAGAATCCTGAGCACTTCACCAAGTGCATGATCTTGGAAGCCCTTCCCGGCACGCAGGGCCTGTACGGCATCGCCGCGGGCTTCTTTGCCCTGTTTGTTCTCGGCGCGTTCTCCGGCGGCATCGTGCCCCTGACCCTGTCGCAGGGAATGTCCGTCCTCATCGCCTGCGTTCCCATCGCCTTCGGCGGCTGGCTCTCCGCCAAGGCGCAGGCCCGGGTGGCTGCCGCGTCCATCAACATCGTCGCCAAGAAGCCCGACGACTACATGAAGGGCGTCATCCTCTGCGGCATCGTGGAGTTCTACGCCATTCTGTCTCTGGTGGGCACCATCCTGATGCTCATGAACGCCCTGTAAGCCGGAAAGGCGGGACGGGAATGAACGGACTGGAAAAAATCACTGACCGTATCACGGCCGACGCGCGGGAAAAGGCCGCCGACATTGTCGCGCAGGCCAAGACCCGCGCAGAGGAGATCACCGCGGATTATCAGGGCCGCGCCGACGCCCTTCTGGCCGACGAGCGCGCCAAGGCGGAAGCCCTTGCCGCCCAGACGGCCCAGCGCGCAGAGGCCGCAGGCGGTCTGGAGGGGCGCAAGTGGATCTTGAGCGCGAAGCAGCGGCTTTTAGAGGACACCTTCACGCTGGCTTTAGACAAGCTGTGCGCCCTCTCTAAGGAGGAGTACACCGCGCTGCTGACCAAGCTGCTGACCCGCGCCGCGCAGGGCGGGGAAGAAGTCATTTTCAATCAGGCCGACCGCGCGCTGGTGGGCAAGGACGCCGTCACTGCAGCCAACGAGGCGCTGAAGGACGGCCGTCTAACGTTGAGCGAAGAGACCCGCGACATCAAGGGCGGCTTCATTCTGAAGTCCGGCCTTGTGGAGCTGAACTGCGCTCTGGAGACGCTGGTGGAGCAGGAGAAGGAGGCCATGTCCGTCTCGGTCGCCGCCCACCTGTTCCCCAGAGTGTAAGCCGACCACGGGAAAGGAGGGAGCGCCGTGGCACGAAAAAAGGATACCGACTATGCCGCCATTTCCGCCCGGCTTCGGGTGCTGGAAAACCGGCTGCTCACCCGGGAGCGGATGGAGCAGCTCCTTGAGGCCCGGGAGGACGCCGAGTGCCTCAAGCTCTTGGCCGACTGCGGCTATCCCGAGCCTGCCGCCCTCACTCTGCCGGAGCTGGAGCGTTCTCTGGCAAAGGCGCAGGAGGAGCTGTTTGCCGATCTGGAACGCTCCACCGACGACCCCGACGTGCTGGCGGTGTTTCGGGTGAAGTACGACTACCATAACGCCAAGGCCCTCATCAAAAGTCAGGCCAGAGACGTGGACGCTGCCCACCTGCTGGTGGCGGGGGGACGGTACGATCCCCAGACCTTGGCCGCAGGCTTTCAGAGTGGGGAGCTGGGGGAGAACGTCTCCCAGACCTTCCAGAACGCCGTCTGGGCGGCGAAGGATCTGCTGGCCACCTCCACCGATCCCCAGCAGGCGGATTTTTTGCTGGACAAGGCGTGCTATGAGGAGATGCTGGCCCACGCCAAGGCCGCCAAGAGCGACTTTTTGGTGGGCTATGTGCAGCGCACCATCGACAGTCTCAACCTCCGCACCGTGGTGCGCGCCCTGCGGGCCAAACGGGGCAAGGAGCTTCTGGACGCGGCCCTCATCCCCGGCGGAACGGTGGACGGGAACACGCTGGTGTTCGCCAAGCCTGCGGAGCTGCCCCGGCTGTTCCCCAAGGAGCTTCAGGAGGCCGCCGCCGAGGGCGTGGCTTTGCTGGACGGGACAGGGAGCATGACGGCCTTCGAGCGGCTGTGCGACAACGCCGTGACCCGCTATGTTCAAAAGGCCCGCCAAGTGCCCTTCGGGGTGGAGATCGTGGTGGGCTACCTCTTTGCGCGGCAGAGCGAGCTGACCGCGCTGCGGATCATTCTCTCCGGCCGTCTGGCGGGGCTGGAGAAGGAGACCATCCGGGAAAGGTTGCGTGAAGCCTATGTCTAACTACTCCATCGCCGTCATCGGCGATCTCAACAGCGTCATGGGCTTCAAGGCGCTGGGGCTGGACGTTCACGCCGTGGACACCCCCCAAGCCGCCCGGGAGACCCTCCACCGGCTGGCAAAGGAAAACTGCGCCGTGATCTATGTGACCGAGACCCTTGCGAAGGATCTGGACGCGGATATCGCCCGCTATAAGGACGCGCCCACCCCGGCCGTCATCCTCATCCCCGGCAAGGAGGGCAGTCTGGGCATCGGCATGACCAACCTGAAACGCTCGGTAGAACGCGCCGTGGGCGCAGATATTTTGTAAGGCGCACCCCAATGCCCCCTTTTGAAAGGGGGTGGCAGACGCGAAGCGTCTGACGGGGGATTGTTTGGCACGGCACAAAGGGCGCAATCCCCAGTCAGCCTTCGGCTGACAGCCCCTTTCCAAAGGGGCCCTTTGAAGAAGGCGCTGAAACGTGAGACAGGAAATTCAACCCGAAAGAAGGTTTATGAAGCCTATGGGAAAGATCGTAAAAGTTTCCGGCCCGTTGGTGGTGGCCACCGACATGGCGGACGCCAACATGGCCGACGTGGTGCGGGTCGGCCCGCAGCAGCTCATCGGCGAGGTGCTGACCATGACCGGCGATTCCGCCTCCATTCAGGTCTATGAGGAGACCTCCGGCTTAGGGCCGGGCACGGAGGTCATCACCACCGGCGCGCCCCTGAGCGTGGAGCTTGGCCCCGGCATCATCGAGAACATCTACGACGGTATCCAGCGCCCCTTGGAGAAGATCATGGCGCAGGCGGGCAACACCATCGCCCGGGGCATCCAAGTCCCCGCCCTCGACCGGGAGAAAAAGTGGGACTTTACCCCCACGGTGAAGGTGGGGGACAAGGTCTCCGCCGGCGATATTCTGGGCACTGTGCCTGAGACCTCTGTGGTACTCCATAAGATCATGGTGCCCGTCGGGGTGGAGGGCACGGTGGAGTCCATCCAGCCCGGCTCGTTTACCGTCACCGATATCGTCGCCAAGATCAAGCAGGAAAACGGCGGCGTGCGGGAGCTGACCATGATGCAGAAGTGGCCCGTCCGTGT
>CARXAY010000001.1 GCA_949093475.1 uncultured Oscillospiraceae bacterium | reverse complement strand
GAGATGACGCCGCTGTCCAAAACCGTGCCGTCGGGCCAAGAGACTTGGCAGAGGTAGTCCCCGGCGTCATCGGCGGTGAGGGTGGCGGCGGTCTGGCCGCTGACGGCCGTACCCAGATGGACTCCCTTCACTGTGGCCGAGAGGGCCGGGGCGGCGGCGGACAGCCCGTCCGGCATCAATGTGTACGTCCCATCCCCGGGGACGGTGTAGGTGATGACGGTGTTGTCGCCGTCCTCGGCGGCGGTCACGCCTTCGTCGGGGTCAAAGTCTCTAAAATAGTACCACAGCTGCTCGTAATTTTCCTTGTCGTAGAGGCCCAGCTGTCCCGTGGTGGGCACGGCGGCGGTGGGCAGGGTAACGGCCAGAGAATCTCCCTTCTTCAGCGTCTTGGTGAAGTAGCCGCTGTCCCAGTCGCCGATGGCCGCCGTCCATGCGCCGTCGGCGTAAGAGGAGGACACAGCGACATCACTACCGTCGATGTCCTTGGTGGTCTGATAGGGACTGGCGTTCCGGTCGGTGACATCCTCGGTGACCACCGTGGTGGGATACCACTGGTAGGCCGCGTCCTTGGTCTGGTTCACCACCACAGTGGGCGTGTCGGCGGTGGGCTGCCGGGTGATGGCGTATTTATCCAGATAGACGGCGTTTTCCTCGGTATTCAGGGCGAGAAAGTAGCCCGGCCGGTCGGAGAAGAAGGCGGCCAAGTCGGTCTCGGTGAGGGTGTAGTCCGCCCCCGCCGCCACCTTGCCGGTGGTTGGCTCGGGATCCATCTCGGTGTACAGCAGGGTGAGGCCGATGCTCGCCTCCCCGCCGGTGAGAGCCCCAGTGACCTGAATGGGCGCGCCAGCGGCCTTTTGCTGGGTCTGATACATCACCAAATTGGCCGTGGTCATGGGGGCGGCGGCCAGCTCGTCTTGGTCAAAGCTGGAGACGTCGGAGAGATCCACGGCATGGTTGCCTTTGATGGTCACGTTCCCTGAGAGACTGACGTTGCCGTTGTAGCTCTTTACCACGCCGCCATCCCTGCTTTGGTTGTTGACGATCTTTGAGCCGCTGGCAAGGGTGAGGTCGCCGCCCCTCACGTCCACCGCCGCGGGGGGCAGGGCGGGGACGTTATAATAATTGCTGGGCCGGCAGTTTTGCACCGTGGTCTCATTGCCAAGGGTCAGCTCGCCCTTCACCGTGATGAACTTGGGCGATTCGGTGGAGTAGGGCGGCGCGGGCGGAACGCTGCCGTCCAAGGTCAGCTTGGTGACGGAGACCGAGGTCTCGCTGGCGATGGAAAGCATCTTGCCGGTCTTGCTGTGGCCGTCGTCGGCCATATCACGGGAGAGAGTGTACGGCCCGTTTTCATCGCTGGTGAGGGTGACGGGGGAGATGCCCTCAAAGCCCAGACTGGCGGCGGTGTCGGCAAGGAAGGTCATTGAGGCCCCAGCGTCCTGATCGGCGTCGCGCAGATAGTCGCCGGTCGCATCATAGCGCACCTCGTTCCCAGTGAGCTGGGCGGATTTGCTCTCGCCGCCCTCCATCCAGTCCAAAGTAGCCACCGGGGTCTCGGGCGCGAAGGTCACCAGGATCACGCCGTCCTTGCTGTCGTCTATGTGGCTGGTGTAGCCCTTGTTGGCGGTGGCGGTGATCTCCGCGCCGTCGTCGGTAATGAGGCGGGTGGCGCTGTCCAGAGCGGTTCCGTCCGCTTCCACTGTCCCGTGATCCGCGCCGAAAACGCCCACGATCTGGGGGTTGCAGCCCTCCGGCTTGTTGACGCTGAAAGCGGAAGTCCCGTCGGCGTCGCTTGGGTTCAGCGTGGCCTCCGCGCCCACATAGTCCGTCAGGGTCTTGTCCGTCTGATTGGTCTTGAAGCTGTAAGTCCCGTCGGGATCAAGGGCAAAGCTCCCCCCGTAGAGCATTAGCTCGCCATACTTACTCTGCCACACCCCGTGGAAGACGCCGCCGCAGATCAGCGCGGTGGGTACGTCGGCGTACTGACTCGAAGAGCCGGTATACAGCACGCCGCTGTACGTCCCGCCGGTGACGGTCAGAGCGCCTCTGGGATTGCGGAGGGCGCCGTCGGTGGTCACGTCCCCGCCCAAATAGACGTAGGACACACCATCCACATAAAGGGCATTGTTGCTGCCGTGGATGCTTCCTCCGGTCACCACGGCCAGGTTATTTTTGCCCCGCAGGTAGAGGGCGGTTTTGCCCTCCAGAGTGCCGCCGGTCATCAGGAAGGACGCGCCGGTGGCGTCATAGTGTATCACTACCGCGTCGCCCGCCGCCGCGTCGAGAGTGCCTCCCTTGAGCCAGAACTCGCCCCCTTTTATGCATACCAGATCGGTGGTGAGGGGGTGATTGTCGTCCGGGTCTGGCTCTGTGGCCCGGAGCGCGCCGCCGGCGCCGCTGTCCCGGATGATGAGCTGGCCGCCCTCCTCCACATGGAACAGGGAGGTGAGGCGCTGGCCCGCCGTCACAGTGTGGCCGTTCAGGTCAAGGGTGACGCTCCCGGAGACGTTCAGAGTTTCGGAAACGGTAAAGTCGCCGTCCAAGGTGACCGTGCCGCCCGCGGCAATGGCGGTCTTCAGCCCGTCGGCGTCGGGCACCGCGGCGGATACCGCCCGCGCCGGGACGGGCAGCAGGGTCAGGGCCATACACAGGCACAAAAAGATTGAAAGAAGCCGCTTTTTCATCGCAATATCCTCTCTTTCAAAGACTGTTGCCCCGCAGGTGACCTGCGGGGCAGGGCGGGACTGTCCCGCCCTGATAGCTTGATAAGGCTATCATAGCAACCCCCCCGCGCCGATTTCTACAATTCCGGCAAATGTGACGAACCTGTGACTTTTCGGACGGCGTGTTGTGTGGTATGATAAAAAGGAAATGCTGTGAAAAGGGGCGGAGGAGATGTACCGGGTGCTGCTGGTGGACGACGATGTCCATGTTTTGAACACCAACCGGGCCTATCTGGAAAAGCGGGGCTACAAGGCGGTCACCGCCGGAGACGGGGCGGAAGCCCTGCGGATCGCCTCCTCCGCCGCGCTGGACGCCATCGTGCTGGACGTGGAGATGCCGGGGTTGGACGGGGTGGAGGTCTGCCGCCGCATCCGGGAGGTCAGCGGCGTGCCCATCCTGTTCCTCTCCGCCTATGCCGACACCGACGACCGCATCCGGGGTCTGCTGGCCGGAGGAGACGACTATCTGGCCAAGCCCTATTCCCTCCAAGAGCTGGAGCTGCGGCTTCGGGGACGCATCCTGCGCCGGGAAAACGCCGAGCGGCGGGAGGTGCTGAGCTTCGGCGGTCTCACCATCGACATGGGGCTGCGGGAGGTGCGCTTTGAGGAGCGGACGGCGGCGTTCACCGCTTTGGAATTTGACCTGCTGGCCTTTCTGGCCCGCCATCCGGGCCAGGTGTTCTCCTACGAGGAGCTATACGACCGGGTGTGGAAGTCCCCTATGAACCAAGGCGTCCACAATATTCAGGTGTGCATGGCCAGGGTGCGGCAAAAGCTGGAGCGGCTGTGTCCGGATGGGCGGTATATCGAGACCATCCACCGCAAGGGCTACCGCTTTTTAGGCGAATAAAAGCCGCCCCGGCACAAGGCTGGGGCGGAACTGGCTGACTTGCTATTTTCGTTTTCTGCGGGCCACAAAAACCCCTACCAGGGCACAGACCACAACGCCCGCTGCTGCCAACAGGGCCTGCAGGGCCGGGGCAGGCTGTTCCGCCCTGACCTCCGCCGCCGGGGACGGAGGCAGCGTGACCTCCGGGACAGCGGAGGGCGGGGCGGAGGACTGGACGCTTGGCGTTGGAGCGGCAGTCTGCTCCGGGGTCGGCGGCACGTCAGGGATGCCGTGCCCTACAGACGGTGTGGGAGTTGGCTGCGCGGTGGAGACTGGCGTGGGCGGGAGCGTGGCCGGGGTCACGGGGGCGATCACCGCCGCCGAGGGCGTGACCTCCGGCGTAGCCGCCGGTTCAGCGGTGGGCACAGGCTTCACGGAGGGAACCGGCATAGGCTCTGCTGTGGGCGTTGGAATAGAAATCGGCGTTGGAGTAGGAAGCGGCGTGGGAGTAGGCGTGGGTGTAGGTGAAGGCGTGGGAGCAGGGGTCGGACTGGGCGCGGGCGCGGGAGTCCGGCTGGGCCGGATGACGGCGGTGCTGCCACCTCGGTTGCCCCCCTGGTCGCTGGGCTTGGTTTCCTCTTTGGGCAGCAGTATGCTGTCAGATGTCCAGTAGAGATGCTCGCGCTCATTGGCAGCCCGAATGCGGAACTGACGGGGGGTGGCGTTGGGCAGGGAGAATACGCCCGTGGTCACAGTCTCGCCCCGGCGCAGCGCAAAGTCCTCCCACCGCTGCCAGCTCTCGCCGCCGTCGGCGGACGTCTCACCCCAGACCTCGGTGGCCTCCTCCGGCAGCTCCTTCAGCTCCAGCTTGGCGGAGGCGGCGGTGTCTCCCATCCACGCGGTGTTGGTGACGACCAGCCGGCCCGGCTGATACCAATGGACGGTCAGGGTCAAGGGACGGACGGCGGCCAGAGCCTCACCGTTTTCATCCAAAAACGTCCCGGCGAGGGTGTATTCGCCCGACTTCTGGCCGCTGCAGCCGTCCGTATCCCATTGGAGGGCGAGGCTCTTCCACTGCTGGCTGCCCTGATATTGGAGATAGGTGTCCAGCGTACCGGGCAGCATGGCGTCATCGAGGGCTGTCCCCTCCTCCAGCCAGAGATCACGGGGCTGCTGATGGGTGTTGGCCACCATAGGCGGCGCCCATGCGATGAGACCGGAGTCCGGCTTCATGTCGGTCAGCTCCACCGAGCCGCCCGGCTCCTGAACAATGAACAGACCCTCGCCCTCCATGTCAAGGGACACGTTCTTCAAAACAAGGCTTCCGCCCGGGCGCACCACGATCAAACCGTCAGGGGAAAGCGCGCCCCGGAGTACCGGGCTTGCCTCCCTGTCATTGCCGCTGGACAGAGTTCCGATGGCGAGACAGCCGCCCTTTTCGATCACGATCTGCCCAGTCAGCTCTACGGTCAGCTCGCCGGGATAGTAGTCGGCGGCGAAGGGATTGCCCGCCAGCTCTGGGGCTACGGTTTCATAGGAGAGGGTCTGTCCCTCGCCGATGGCCCGGCCCTCCAGTGTGACATGATACTCGGTCGCTTGAGACACGTCCTCTCCATCGGGCCGGACTTCCTCTAAGGTCATGGCAAGGCCCGCCGGAGCGGTGAAGAGCCCCAGCGCAAGCGTCCAGATACAAAGCCAAAGACACAAGCGTTTTCTTACCATGTTGGATTCCTCCTGTGGAGTGTGATGCCGATGAAAAAAGAAGTGAAACAGGGGCTGGCCCTCCTGCTGGCCCTCGCGCTGGCGGGGGTCTTGGCCTTTTCGGCCCTTTGGCGGTGGGACAACAAGTATACCGCCGCCCTTCCCGGCGGGCCGGGGGTCAACGTCCTGAAGGATGACTGGTCGCAGGTGGCCTTTCTGGTGGACGGGTGGGAGTATCATCCCGGCGAGCTGTTGAACCCGAAAGACTTTGATACGGCTCTTTGGCGGGTTATCCGCCACACCTACGCCGGGGAATACCCCAACTTCTCTGACCACATGGGCAGTCCCTACGGCGTGGCTACCTACCGCCTGACCATAGAAAACCGGGGCGCGCCGCGTGAACTGTCGCTGTACCTCCCGGAGCTTTTATGCGCGGGGCGGGTCTATGTAAATGGCGTGCTGATGGGAGAGCAAGGGAGCGTAGAGCCCTACAAGCCCCGTGTGGTGGACGCTGTGTACGCCTTTCGGGCGGAGGAGCGCACCGAGATCATCATCCAGTGCGCCAACTACACCCACTACTATTCGGGGCTGTATTACCCTCCCGCCGTGGGCACACCCACCGCCATCTCCCAAATGGTCGCTGCCCGGATGATGGTCTACGGCCTTTTGTGCTTCGGATCTCTGGCGGTGGCCCTCTCCAATCTGGCCCTGTGGCTCTTTGACCGGGACAAGCAAAACCGGCGGCTGGGGCTATTGTGCATGGCCTTCGCTGTGCGGGTAAGCTATCCCTTCCTGCGCGCTTTGGGCGTGCCGCTGGTGCGGCCGCTGTACGCTCTGGAGGACTTCTGCGGCGCGGCGGTGCTCCTCCTTGCCATTCTGCTGGCGGGGGAGTTCAGCGGCGGCGCAGTGCGGGCCTACCACCGCAAGCTGGCCTATCCCGCCGCGGCCGGCCTGTGCGCGGTGACGGTGGTCTTTCCGCTGTTTATTCTACCATATGCGCCTCTTTTCATCAACACCTACGGCGTGGTTCTCTTTCTTTGGAAACTTTTGGCCGGGGGGTATTTGCTCTTTCTGGCCCTGCGGGGTCTCGGCCAAAACAGCGCTCTGGGGCGGCATCTGCTATGTGCCGCGGGGCTGTACGGCGTTTCCGTCGCCGTCTCGGTGCTGACGGTCAACCGCTTTGAACCCATTCGGGGCGCGTGGCCGGAGGAGTACGGCGGCTTTGCTCTGGTGGTGGGCTTCGGGGCGCTGATGGTTCACCGTGGCGTGCTTATGGCGGCGGAAAATCGGCGGCTGAGCCTCCATTTACAGGAGGAGGTGGAGCGCAAGACCCGGGCCATGGAGACCTTGCTCACCGAGCGGCGGGAGCTGCTGGCGCACCTCATTCACGATGTAAAAAATCCCCTGACCGCCCTGCAAAACTACGCCGAGCTTGTGCGTATGGGCAATGTGGCGTTGGATCAGGAGACGGCCGGGTATCTGGACGCGCTGCGCGAGCGGGCCGGGATGGTGGAGGAGCGGCTTGATCTCCTGCAGGGCTTCTCCCGGGGAGAGCGGGGACTGCTCCCCCTCCAGCCCATCTGTCTCAACGGCTTTCTGCGGCAGTTTTACGAGGATAACCGCCCGGATATGGAGCTGTCCGGTCAGGTCTTCGCTCTGGAGTTGCCACGGGAAGAATTGACCGTGTCCGGAGACGAGGAGCGGCTGCGCTCGGCGCTGGAAAACCTCTGCTACAACGCCCTGTCCTTTACCCCCGAGGACGGGACGGTCAGGCTGTCTCTCCATCGGGAGGACGGCTGGGCGGTCATTGAGGTCACGGACACCGGCGCGGGGATCGACCCTGCCGACCTGTCCCGTGTGTTCGACCGGGGCTTTACCCATCGCCCTGACGGCAGCGGTCAGGGCATGGGGCTGTTCATCGTCCGCGCCGTCGCCTTGGAGCACGGCGGCACGGTAGAGGCAAGCTCCCGGCTGGGCGAGGGCAGCACCTTCACCCTGCGCCTGCCCCTGACACCACCCACGTAATAGGAAGAAATGTACCCCACCGCGGGAATTTTCAGGGACATTCTTGACCTTGCCGCCCATCTTAACGATAAGAATTTTCCCGGTTGGAGGCGCAATAAAAAGGGGCAGAGCGTGTGATGCGCTCTGCCCCTTTTCTTGGCAGTGTTATTTCACTTTTTCTTCAAAGACTGTCCCGCAGGCGCGGCAGGTGATCTTGATCTTGCCGCTCACACGGGGCACGCGGAGCTGCTGGCCGCAGTTGGGGCACTTGAAATAGCGGTGGGTCTTGTCGGTGCGGATGGCGCGGCGGCGGCGCAGCCAGTTTCGCAGGGGGGCGGTGACGGCCAGATACTTGGCATTTTCCCGGCGGCGTTTTTCCACGTTGCGGGAGAGCATCCGAAAGACGCACCACACGGCCACCGCCGCGCTCAGGAAGACAAGGATGCTCCATCGGGTCAGCAGCCCCGCAAGATACAGCACAAAATAGACCGCGATCAAGGCGCGGCCCAGATTGTCGCCGCCGTAGCGGCCATACATGAATCGCTGCAGAAAGCCCAAGGGATCACCTCATTTACAAAAGTATGATACCCCGCAAAAAGGGCACAGTCAATGGGGAAAGCGTTAACAAAATGTAAATTTCCCTTGCGGGACGGGGGCGCAGGCCGTATAATAGAAATAACATTCCCCAAACCGAGAGGAGGAACACCATGAAAAGACGGGACAAAATGAATTATTATCTGGATATTGCCCAAACGGTGGCGGAACGCTCCACCTGCCTGCGCCGGTGCTACGGCGCGATCCTTGTGAAGGACGATGAGATCGTCTCCACCGGCTACAACGGCGCCCCCCGGGGGCGAAAGAACTGCGCCGACCTGGGGATGTGCACCCGCGAGGAGCTGGGCATCCCCTCCGGCGAACGCTATGAGCTGTGCCGCAGCGTCCACGCCGAGGCCAACTGCATCATCTCCGCCGCTCGGCGGGAGAGCTTGGGTGGGACGATCTATCTGGCCTGCATCGACCCCCAAAACGGCGAGCTGATGGCGGGGACGACCTCCTGCGCCATGTGCCGCCGGCTCATTATCAACGCCGGCATCAGTCAGGTGGTCATCCGCGACACCCCTGAAGATTACCGGGTCGTTCATGTGGAGGATTGGATCAGGGAGGACGATTCTCTCCCCGAACGGCAGTGATCCTGCGCCGCCGCCGGACAAATTTATTCCTTGACAGATCGAAGCCTCTGCCTTAAAATAAAAAAGGTATGCTGAAATAGTGCCGCTTTGGCTTTTCATTAGGAGGTCAAGGATAAAATCAAAAAGACGGAGGTGTCAGCAAGACAAAATGGGTATTTATATTTTAGTCGGCGTGATCTGCGCCGTGGTCTTTTTCGCCATTGGATTCCCCGTGGGCGTGCAGTACCGTAAGCGCGTTTCCGAAAAGGAGATCTCCAGCGCCGAGGAAGAGGCCAAGCGTATTCTGAACGACGCCATCAAGTCCGCAGAGAGCAAGAAGCGGGAAGCGCTGGTAGAAGCCAAGGAGGAGATCCTCAAGGCCCGCACCGAGCATGAGACCGAGGTCAAGGAGCGCCGCGCCGAGCTGCAAAAGCAGGAGAACCGCCTCAATCAGAAAGAGGAAAATCTGGATCGCAAGCTGGAGAATTTGGAGCATAAGGAGGAGGCTCTGGCCTCCAAGCAGGAGACGCTGGACGCCCAGCGCGAGGAGCTGACCCAGCTCAAGGAGCAGGAGGTGCGGGAGTTAGAGCGCATTTCCGGTCTCACCGCCGAGGAGGCCAAGAACGTCCTCCTCACCCAGCTGGAGCAGGAAGTGACCCACGAGGCCGCGCTGAAGGTCAAGGAGATCGAGACCCGCGCCAAGGAGGAGGCGGACACCACCGCCAAGGAGATCATCTCCCTTGCCATCCAGCGCTGCGCCGCCGACCATGTGGCGGAGGCCACCGTGTCCGTCGTGCCCCTGCCCAACGACGACCTGAAGGGCCGCATCATCGGTCGGGAGGGCCGCAACATCCGCACCTTGGAGACCCTCACCGGGGTGGATCTCATCATCGACGACACCCCGGAAGCCATCACCGTGTCCTGCTTTGACCCCGTGCGCCGGGAGATCGCCCGGCTGGCGCTGGAGAAGCTCATTCAGGACGGCCGCATTCACCCCGCCCGCATCGAGGAGATGGTGGAGAAGGCCAAGCGTGAGGTGGACGCCACCATTAAGGCCGAGGGCGAGCGGGCCGTGTTCGAGACCAACGTCCACGGCCTCCACCCCGAGCTGATCAAGCTGCTGGGCCGCATGAAGTACCGCACCAGCTACGGCCAGAACGTCCTCAACCACTCCATCGAGGTCTGCCACGTGGCGGGTCTGCTGGCCGCCGAGATCGGCGCGGACGTGACCATGGCCAAGCGGGCGGGACTTCTCCACGATCTGGGCAAGTCCATCGACCATGAGGTGGAAGGTTCTCACGTCCAGATCGGCGTGGAGCTGGCCCGGAAGTACCGGGAGAGCGAGGGCGTGATCCACGCCATCGAGGCCCACCACAACGACGTAGAGCCTAAGACCATCGTGGCCTGTCTGGTTCAGGCGGCCGACGCCATTTCCGCCGCCCGCCCCGGCGCGCGCCGCGAGAACGTGGAGAACTACATCAAGCGTTTGGAGAAGTTAGAGGAGGTCACCTCCTCCTTCCCCGGCGTGGAAAAGTCCTTCGCCATCCAAGCCGGCCGGGAGGTGCGGATCATGGTTGCCCCCGACAAGGTCAGCGAGGATCAGATGGTGCTTCTGGCCCGGGACATCGCCAAGAAGATCGAGGAAGAGCTGGAGTACCCCGGCCAGATCAAGGTCAATGTTTTGCGGGAGACCCGCGCCATCGAATACGCCAAGTAAACATCGGGAACAGAATAAAACGCCCGGCCGTCTAAAAGATGGCCGGGCTTTCGCATATCTGCGGTAAAAAAAATGCCGTTTCCTCTTGCATTTTCTTGCCTCTTGCTCTATAATCAACCATGTATACTGCTAATTATGTCTACTAATGGCTTTCGATTGGCAATATATGGAAGAAAATGCGTCAAAGAACCGATTTTGTGAACGGATATAGAACTTCCCAAGAGAACGCAACCTTGAATGAGGTGATCGCCGTGGAGACAAGAGAGAGAATATCCAACTGGCGCAGCCGTTTATGGGCCTTTGCCCTGACGGCGGCGTTGGCTTGCGCGCTGTTGGCCGGCGTCGCATACGCGGCAACGGTAGACAGCACGGATGTGGTTGCTGACCCGGCGGCGCCCAAACCCGAGGTTGTGATTCAGGGCAACGTGGTCGTGGACAAGGGGAAGCCCACCGGCTTTTATGAGCTTGCTTTGTGCGTTCGCACGGCCCGCACGGTCACGTTGAAGGACGATCCCACCAAAGCGCCCGTCTCGGAGGAGGACTATGCCAAAGAGCTGGCGGAGGCACTGGAAAAGGGCGACCGCACGGAGCTGGATGCGAAATATGAGGTGACCTACTACCCCTTCCAATCCGCGGCGGCGGCGGTACATATCAACTTGGACGCCCTCACGGCGGTGACGTGGGGTGCGGGCGAGCCTGTCTATGCCAATTGGACGGCCGGCGGCGCCACCGGCACGGCGGGCAGCTATGACACATTTGATACAGATTATCCCCGGGGCATTGACGTGAATGACCCCGATCAGGCCAAGATCTTCAAGGATGTGGAGGAACTGAAGGCGCTGATCGACGGCACCGGCACGGCGTCCGTCCGTCTGGACACCGCCAAGCCCGACGAGATCAACAACGCCACCGCGCTGATCGAAGAGGTGAAGGGCGACGATGCGCTCCTCACCCTCAGCGCCAATACCACCCACAACGCCAGAGTGGTCTACGAGACCCCCACTCCCGTGGTGGTGGTGCGCTTTGCCTACGATATGAAGCGTTTTACCCATCTGGATGTGACCAATTCCTGTGATTTTTGGCTGGATCTGGACGTAAATGACCGCGCAGGTGCGGATATGGGCAAGACCCCGCTGACCTATCTGGGCGGGAGGGATACCAGCACAACACCGATGTACAAAGCCTCGGACGCACAGGCGGCGGAGTCCTCCGTCCACCAGAGCGTGTGGTACGCCCAGAACACGGTCACCGACGGCACGGGACAAAAGCTCACGGAATTCTACTACTATCTGGGCGCGGATCTGAACGCGGGCGGGGAGATCTCCTCCCACGAGACGACGCCGCGCACCTATTCGGTCTACGATCCGGCACAGAAGAAGGTGTGGGATCAGCAGCTTCTTGCCCCCCAGACCGCGGGCGCGGTTGCACTGGCCAACCGTTCCACGGACTGGGCCACCGACGGCGACCCGGAGACCAACACGGAGTACTCCTTCTTCCAGAACCTGCTGACGCTGGAAGAAAAGAGCTTGCGCCTGACGCTGGTGAACGCGGAGACCTACCGCAAGCCCACCGGCGGCATCGGCGGCGCGCAAATTCTCTTCTATGACTGGGACGACAGTCTCATCGGCGCGCTGGTGGTCGACCCGGAAGGCGATGCCCGCGCGGCGGTGAACGAATACATCGAAAAAACACTGATCCACCCGGATCTTCGCACCGGCGACAAGATCGCGGCCGCGGCGGATCTGACCGCCCTTCAGGCCGACCAAGACTATGTAGACCGGGTGGACTCTCTGAACCGGGAGTTCACCTACCGCGGTGACTATTCTTATAAGGTTGGGCAGGACACGGACGACACCTTGAAGCGTCCCGCCACCCACAAAGAGCCGGGGGAGGACTACCCGCTGACCAACAAGCTGGACTACGCCCTCTACCGCCGCGTCACCACCCAAACCGAGGCGCTTGATCCCGGAACGGGCCTGAACACCCGCTACTACTCCACCGCGCCGGTGAGCGAAGGCCCAACCCCCGGAGACCCGGACTACGACGGCTATCTCTATCCCTATGTCTACGGCTGGGCCATCGTAGAGGACGACACCCAAGATGTGACCAAAAAGAACTGGATCTTGCGCAAGGACTCCATCAAGACGGAAGATGTCTGGACGACCTTTGGGGTGGGCGAGCTTGCCGACCTCGACCCGTCCGCCGCCGTGCAAGGACAATTTACAGACCCGGCTGACGGGTCTTCCAAGGATTACACCTACGCCGTGACCGAAAAGGACGCGGCGTGGTATCTGCGTTTTGCGGACTTTTCCGCCATGGAAAATATGCTGCGCGAGGGCCAAGACGTGCTCATCGTCAAGGCGGTCTACGAGCCGGGGACGAGTTTGCGTGATGGTGCAAACTACTCGGTGGTTGACAATAGCTTGCGTGTAGAACGATATGGCTATAATGCTTCGACACAAGCCTCTGTATACTCTTTCCAATATCAATATGCAAGGGCAACCAAAGCAACTGGAGCGTGGCAAGGGGTAACTCGCGCTCGCGAACCGGCAGTACAAACTGGATATACTTATGATATTAACGCGTTTGATACAGAAGACAATGATTTAGACCCGAAGGCAGATACATATGCTTTCTTCATGAAAACAATTTCGAATAATAATGACATATTAAATATTGATATTACCACAGGTGGCGTGCTGTGGAAAGTTGATTATGTCTTATTTGACATTTATGAGGCAAATATTTCTAACGGAAAGCAGCGTTCTGCTGGCGGCGAATTAAATTTGAAGACAAATTTCGATTATGATAATGCGGAATATCCAGATCGGCAGGGAACAGATGGATTTATCCTTCAGGCTACTATGAATACCTTGTTGCATGAAGCGACATTAACGGCCAAGGGCGAAGATGGCGAATTGTCAATACATATCACAAAGTATACGGTTGATGATTTGAATCTGCGCTCTGATATGACAGGAACGGAATTTACATGGGGTAACTACAGTAGAATTACCCCCTATTTCCAAGATCTTGTGACGCGGCTCTACAAAGACGGGGTCTCCATCGACTCGAAAACAGGAGATGTGACGCTGGGCTGGCACCAGATCCAGCGGCACATCTTGATGTGCATGCAGGCGAATGGCGCGGTGGCCGGCATTTACTCCGGAACGGGCAACGGGACGCCCGGCGTGCTGTGGTCGGAGGATCAGTGCGCTGGTTTCCCGTGGTGTCGTCTGGACGAGTGTGCCGCGGAAGTGAAGGTGGACATCACCAATCTGGGCGACATCTTCGTGGCCATGGACAAGGCCAAGGACGAGACAGGGGATAAGCACCCGGCGAAGGATGCCTTGGACGACCTGAAGAACGGCACTCCGCCCCTGTTGGACGGCTACCTGAACAAGTTCCGCAAGGACAAGGACGGCCGGCCGTTTAAGACCCGTCAAGAGGTGTACGACGCGCTGAAAACGGTCTACGACAAACTGGCGGCGGCAAACCTCAGTCAGGACGACATGAAGAAGCTGACCGAGGAGCAGGTTCAGGAGATCATCATCACCGGGACATACCCCACCACGGGCCAAACCTATTGGTGGTGGAACGGCGGCACGCGGCCTGTGAACACATGGCAGGACTGGATCGAAGCCGGTATGCTGGTGGTGACCAACGCCGTGCCCGACGCGCTGAACGGCATGACCAACATCAACCTGCCCAACGCGGTTCAGGACATGATCAGCTACGAGCGGCCCACCACCGCGAACACGCCGCCCAACGTGGGCTGGTTCCGCAAAGCGGAGTCCGACGAGGACGACAACGCCTTTGCCGACGTAGAGGAATTCAAGGACAAGTGGATACAGGCGCTGCGGGTCTTGAAGGATCATTACGACCTCCCCAAGGACTGGAACACCATTCCTTGGCAAGAGATCCAATACGCCCTCATCACCGGCACATACGCGGACGCCACCACCGTCCTCGCCACCACCAATTATTGGTGGCGCGACGGCGGTTTGCCGAAGCTGACCTATGAAAAGCTGATGGACGCGGTGAGCGAGTGGCGCGCGAGTAGCTACGCCGATTCCACCAAGCTGGACAAGCTGATCGCCAAGAGCGTCAACCCCATCAACAACGAGGTCTACATCCGCCGCACCGCGGCGGGCAGCGGCTTCACCAGCCAGACCCAGTTCAAGAACGCCCTGAAAACCGCCATGGAGGTTCTGGGCTACGTCACCAACAAAGCCGACTTTGAAAACCCGGTCACCGGCGAGCTGCTCAAGACCGGCGGAACGTACGCCTTGGACATCTATCAGTTCCAGTACCTCCTCCTCAACGCCTCCAAGCTGGTGAACAAGCCCATTCCCAGCACGGATGCGATCAAGGACGGGAGCAGCGATATAAAATGCAACTACTGGTGGATTCCCGAGCCTCACGTCCCCAGCGCGTCCCAGCGCATCGGCGACATCATGGACTTGCTGACCTACGCCTACTGGGCGAAGGACGGCGTGGGCGACCCGCCGGTCACGCTTACTTTCGACCCGCTGGAGCAGCTGGACGCGGCCACTATGGAACGCCTCAAGCTCCGCGCGGAAGTCCACGGCATCCCGTATACCGACGAGACGCAGGCGGCCTTGAAGCAAGCGGTGCTTGACGCCATCACCAATGGAACGAGCGGCTGGCCCTACTCCATCGACACCTTCTCTGCCCAGAGCGCGGCCGACCTGACAAAGGAGCTGCAAAACATCCTTCTGGGCAACCCCTACGCCCCCGCCAGCAGCATCACCACCGACTACTGGTGGCAGGGCAGCGGCTTCAAGGCGGACACCCACGCCACGCTGGCGCAGGCGGCATGGATCGCCGCCTTGGGCTTCGACGCGGACGATGACGGCGCGCTGGAGACCGCCCCCGACGCGATGGACCAAATTGTCGATCTGGACTACATTACTCAGAGGCCCTACGACATTCAAAAAGGTCTCGCCATGCGGCAGAACGCAGACGGCGGCGCATATGAAAGTATTGACCGCTTCAAGACCAGCCTGCGTAACGCGATGAAGGCGGCGGCGGACGCCGAAGCCACCCTTACCTTTGAAAAAGTGTCCAACATGACCAATTACCAGCTCCAATATCTGCTCCTCAACAAGGTCTACAAGACCGACGACGAGGTCAAGGCGGAGGTCATTCACGGCGACAAGGACGACTACTGGTGGTTCACCTACGACGAAAAGCCGGACGACGACGAAGGGCCGAAGTGGGTACCCAAAGCCCCGGACGCGACGGAATGGAACAACTTCATCAACGCGGCCTATGAATACGCCATCAATTGGGACGATTCCATTCTGTTGGGCATGACCATCGACCAGACGTATTTGAGCGACACGCTGTTGTTGAGGGACGAGAGCAAAAATGAGCTTGATCCGGGAACGTTCTTTGATGATTCGTGGGCTGACACGCTATATAATGTAATATCTGTGCTGGATGGATTCGGAAAGGGCGCGGATGCCTCGTGGTATGAATTCCAGTATGTCCTTTCTCACTATACCGAGCTAACAGCAGGCGGAGAAGCCCTTCCCGACTATGACACGTGTAAGGCGTGGCTGGAGACCGAAGGCAATGCCCCGTGGGCTTGGAAGATTCCTTAAGGAGGATAAGACGATGAAAAAGACTTTTCAAAGATGGCTGGCCATGCTGCTGGCGGTGCTGATGGTGATGGGGACGCTCCCCACCTCCGCTTGGGCCGCCCGGCGGGAGGAAGAGTTCGCCGAGCAGCCTGTGATCGGCGAGGGAGACGGCGTGACGGACACGCTGGGGAAGCACGACGACGGGGGGGAGTACCCCGTCGACCCCGTCGACCCCAGTGATCCTCCTGCGGATCTGAACACTGCTGGGTTTGCCGAAAATATAACGGTTGATTCAAGAGTGACAAGCGGTGTGTTTGCGACTGCGACGAAAAACAGTGGCACAGATGATAACTTTGTCATTCTTATCGTGCCTAAATTTACATTGGCACCCAACGAGTCTATTGAAACTACCAAATATATTACTGACGGCTATGTGTACTTTACTGGCGCCGTGAATAAGGAACTGAATACCATAAAAGGGTATTTAGACGGATCTTTTGCTAATATGCCGTTCTATTGGGTGCGGACGAATAACTTGGAAATAGCTACATCGCTTAGCATTGCATGGGACGGAAGCGTCTATGCAGACGGAAAGATATCGGACACAGATAAAGTAAGTATTGAAAACACATATGGGGACATAAAACAACTGCAAAAATTATCTGATTTCTGGTCGGCAGGCCAAAAGTTTTATGTACCCGATACAGCGACTGAAATCACGGGAGGTACTTTGCCTTTCGAGGTCTTTTTCCATGGCACAAGCGGCATGGGCCACGGCCAACTTGACCTCCCCATTTCCGCCCAGCCCCTCAAGGTGGAGATCGAGACGAAGGACGCGGTGGCGCGGACGAGATTCCGTTACTATGCAGATGAAAGTAAAACGCTTGCCAGCGATACTGCTTGGGGCGAACAGCTGTTCACCGAGGTCACCCTCACCAACACCACGGACACCAATATGACGGTGACCGTGAAAATTAAGCGGGAAGCGGTGTCCCCCACAGAACCGGCTCTGTACGGTAAGAACACCAACATTGAGGACGCATCCGGTGTGAAATTATCCGCGATGTCGTCCATGAATGGATATTACGTGGCTGCGGCAATACAGCAGAACCTGTCGTACGTCTACGGATTGTTGGGAAATGAAGACAGCGGCACTAACAAAAAATGGGACGGGACACTGAGTAATAATGGAATTGTGTCGAGCGGAACAAACGTGCAGACACAATCGACCTTGACGGGCATCAGTGTTCCCAAAAACAGTTCTACGACCATTTATGTGGCAGGCACGTATAGCTCGGACGATGCTAAAGCGATCAGAAACGGGTTTGACGGCATTAAGGTAGGCAACAATACGGGTGCTGCCCACTATAACTTCTGGAGCAGCTACATGATCACGGCGACCACCACCGCAGGCCCGGAAGCCACCGGCTCGGACACGGCGGGCATCCGCTGGGTGAAAACACCCACCACCCGGCCCAAGGTGCAGCTTGTCCACGGAACAGACCTGATCGACCCCACCGTCGAAGCCAACAAGGGCACGATCATGGACAGCCGGGACAGCACCAACTATGCCGACGCCGCTGAACTCAAGCAGCACCGAGTGTCCGTAGGCAAGATCGGCACTGCCGGCTCACAGGAACTGGCGTGGAACGTAGCCGGTTATTATGAGCTGCCGGCCAATGTCACCGTGGGCATCAGCAAGGGCATCTATGTGGATGGCGTGCTAACCAACCAAGTGACAAAGGCGGATAACGCGACCGTGCAAGTGCCCATGTATGCGGTCAACGTCACCGACAACGAGCCCCATGACGCCACCCGCAAGCTGGGCAGCTATATGTGGGATGCCACCGTGGCGGATATCTACGAAGTCAAAAAAGTGGCGTACAACTACTACCCTGAACAGGCTGACGTGGGCGTGTACGCCACCAAAACCGGTTTCTCCCACTGGACAGGGGTGACCGGCAGCACCTCGTTGAATAAGCCCGATACGACGTTGCCGCTGGAACGTCCATCCTCGGCAGCTACCCCCGGTCAGGTGACCGGCCTGAGCGCCGACACCGACGTGGTGGCCAACTACCTGCAGCAAATCAAGCTGGTCACCACCTTCGGCGGCAAAGACCTCGGCGAGAACTCAATTGCCAAGCCCGGCGACCGCAGCATCGAGCATGTGTTCGCCATCACACTGGGGTCGGCCAGCGCAACGGTGGACACAACGGGCGACTGGAAAACGAATAATATAACGGTGCAGGAGGGCACGGAGCTTGCGTGGACGATTACGCCGTCTGCTGAGGGCAAATACAATCTGGTTATCAACGGCGTAAAAGTGACGACGGTCAACACCGCCAATCTGCCTAAGGTAGAGGGCACAGACTATAACTATGTGATCGAGCTGGCCGGCGTGATCCCCAAGGTGGCGGGCACGACCAAAGCGGGCAGCACCCTCATTCTGCCCCACGACCAGAACCCAGCGCGCGCCGAGGGCAACGTCACCGTGACTGGTGCGGCCAACAATGAAGCCGGGACGACCGTCCTTTACTACCCCATGGACTTGGATAGTAAGGTTACGGTGCGCGGCGGCGTCGCCGAGGGCGATACCCTGTCCAAGCTCAACTATCCCAGCGATGCCGACAAGGACAAGATCGCCGTAGGGACAGCGAAAGCGGGGGAGAACACAATATGGCGGCTTGAGCTCGGCGAAGACAAAAACACCAGAGACATGCAGTTTACCGCATCGAACACGAATCCTCTGGTGGTGACCTTCGGCGCGGCGGACGGCACGGCGAAGGTGACGATCTTCGTGGACGCAGACGAAAGCGATGCGCCGGTAAATGCCGATGGCGAGGTGGCCCTCTATAAGGATGGAAAGCGGGTAACCGGGCTGACAAAGGGTGACACGGGCGTTTATTCGGGCACCGCCGGGCCGGAAACCTATGATATCTATATCAACGGTAACGACACGGGAACGGATATTGAAATCACTGCCGGGGCGGAAAAGGAAGCGACGGTGCAGTATTGGACAGTGTCCGTGTCCACCGACGGCAACGGCAAGGCCACGGTGACCGCCAACACCAAGACGGCTCTGGCGGTGGACGGCAAGACCTCCGCGGAAGCTTCCAACGCGACGGCGGCTTCCATCGTCGTGATCGAGGGCACGTCGGTGACGTGGGCCTTTGGTCAGGCGAACGACTACTATGAAGCAGACAAGTGGGACGGCGGGGCGAATCACAACGACATTACCGCCACCGTGGGCACAGATACGGTGAAGAGCCAAAAGGCGCTCTTTAAGAAGTTAAAGGCGACGGTGACCATCCATGTGAAGAAGGGTGACGCTGCCGCTAACTTCACCGACTACGGCCAAGAGATCAAGCTGACCACCAGCGATAAAAACGAGACCACCAACCCGGTCACGCTGACCGAGACCAACGATTATACCTTTACCGCGAGCTTGGAAGCGGGCGAGACCACTTATTATATTTGGGCTACGACCAACGCGACAGGTTCGACATATAAGCAGGTGAGCAGCTTTACCGTGCCCAATGCCACCGCGATCGAGAAGGACGTCAACTACTATACGTTGACCGTCGCGGCGGATACGTCCAAGGACTCTGGGGCGACGGCGGGGGTAGCCTACGGAGAAACCGCGCCCGGGGAGGGCACGACTACGTCCATTGTTGCGCTGTCCGGGGGAACGGCCATGGTGAAGGCGTTCCCCTCCGGCAGCAACTATGCTTGGAGCAAGTGGGAATCCAGCGACAAGGACACCTTGGCCGCGCCGACCACGCAGAGCGCGCAGGTCACCACCGTGGACAAGGATATCACGCTGACCGCGTTCTTCACCAAACCGAAGTATGACACGAAGCTGAACCTGAAGCTGACAGGCGATCCCGTGGCGGCAACGAATGCCGACATCACCAATATCAAACTGACGGTGGGCGCGAACACATATACCATTGGTACTGGTGACGGGAAGATCTCCTACGACGAGACGAACAAAGTCTGGGTGGCCCACGGTGTCACGAATGTGGCGGGGAACAACGGCACTTGGACTATCACCACGCGCAACGGCGACTATACCGTGCCCGGCGAAGGCGACGGCGGCACGGCAGTCGAAGAGCTGTTCGTGGTGAAAACTGCGGCGCAGTCGACCTACGAGAACTCTCAAGCCGACATGACCGCCAACAATACGAACGACTTGACCCGTGCCATCGTGGAGGTTGGCACGGACATCACCAATTTGGCCGTTGACACCAAGACCGGCTATACCCATTCTGGCTGGACGGTGACCGGCGCGGCCAACAGCGAAGCGGTGGACTTTGACAACGCCACCTTTGAGCTGACCAAGAAAACGACCAGCGAGGTGACCCTCACCCCGACGTTTACCTATATCGCTACCATCGTTCCCACCGTTGGCAATACCGACACGGTCTGCGACGTGAACACGGTCGTTCTCACCGCTAAGGACGCGACGAATACGAACACCACCGTGGGCACGCCCACCAAGATCACCGCCGAGGGCGCTGATAAGGGCAAGTGGACGGTGACGGGCCTGACCATCGGCACGGAATACGCCATTTGGGTGAACGGCCATAAGTCGGACAAGACCGTGACGGCCATTGAAAAGGTGAAAAAAGTACCCATGTGGACGGTGAGCGTAGCCACCACCACAGGGGGCACAGTGGCCCTGACCACCACAAGCAAGCTGAGCACCACCATGCCCAACGGCGCGACCTACGCCGGTTGGACGATCACGGCGACAGCCAATACCGCCAACGGCTACCGCTTGGGCGACGCGGCCGGAAAGGTTTGGAAGTTGACCACTGGGGATACGATCGGCGCATTGAGCGGCGATGAGATCGCTGCACCCACGCTGTCTGTGCCCAATCCCATTACGGGCAACATCATCGCCACGGCGTACTTTACCCAGCAGTGGACGGTGAAGAGCACCGTGGACTCCGCCAGCGTCAGCTCCACCGCTACGCTGACGGACAAGGATTCCGGCGACGGCACGAAGGACAGCCCCAGCACCAAGACCATCGACAACACGAAGTATGTGAAGGTGACATTCAACCGCAGCGCGGGCGAGACCTTGGACGGCTGGACGCTGTCGAATGGCGGTGCGGGCAAGTGGTATGTTGGCACTACGCCCGACGCCGAGGGCGCGACGTGGACGGACTGGGCAACCACCGCACCCACCAAGGCGGTGGAGAGCTTCTACTTCAAGCCCTCCGCCGACAGCACCATCACCGCCGCGGTGAAGACCAAGCCGTATCCGGTCACGATCACTGTGCTGAAAGACGGCGAGCCTTACACCGGGCTGGATGTGGAGCTGCGCGAAGGGAGCAACGTCCACCAGACCACGGAGAGCGCGACCACGGGCGGGACGTATACCGTGGAAGTTGAAGCCGGGAAAACTTATACGGTCTACACCAACGGGCTTGCGGGCAGCGGCGACCCGGAGGCCACCTCTGTAACGATCTCCTTTACCGTAGAGCAGGCCGAAGCGGCGATCAAGGAGGATGCGACCGCCGAGCAAAAGGCCGTCTTGACCCGCGAGGTCAAGTACTGGACGATCACCGTGGAGACCACCGGCCACGGCAACGCGTCCACCAAGGACGGTGACCGCACCGCCGCGACCGACTATACGGCCACGCCGGCTAAGTCCTCCGACAGCCACATCGTGGAGAATGGCCACACCATCTCTTGGGGGACGGCCAATCCGGAGACCCATTATGAGTTCAAGTCTTGGCAGACGCAGCAGACGGTGGACGGCGAACTGAAGTGGGTAGATATTGCGACGGCCGCTGTCCCCAGTACGGCCACCGCCGCCCATCATCTCCGCGCCCGCTTTGGCCGCAAGATCGCCACGCTGATTGTGACCTTCCGGAAAAACGGAGTGCAGGACACCTATACAGGGGATAATCCCTACACTTTGACGGTGACGAGCGCTGACGTGACCCAAGCGGGCAGCACCAGCACATATACCGCCACGGTGGATCAGGGTGTGGCCTATTCCATCACGGCCAGCCGCACCGGCTATGTCGGCGGGGACTATACCACCACCTTTACCGCCACGAAGGCCGACCCCGATCCGGTCTATGTGGACTACTATGATGTCACTGCGAAGACGTTTGTCAAGGATGGCGGCACTGCCGCCGACGCCCGGGGCAACGCGAAGCTGGTCTGGGTCAAGGCTGACAACAGCACGGCTGAGTTGGGCCACACGGACTATAAGAATGAGGGCGGAAGCGGGGCGACCACTTCGTTCACCGCCACAGTTCTGACGGGCACGAAGGTGCAGTGGCAGGCGTACAACGCGGCGGACAACTACAGCTTCGCTAATTGGGACGACAACACCAACCTGACTGCCAACCCCTATCCGGCGACGGCGGCGGCGATCACCAGCGGGCCGCAGGAGCATACGGCCTATTTCACCAAGGATAAGTACAACACCTACCTCTATTTGACGGTGAATGGTGACGCCTATGGCACAGCGGCGGCGGATGATGACAACATCAAGAGTGTGAAGCTGGTCACGGCCAAAAACGGCGAGACAGAGGTTGCCGGCGTGACGGTGGAGTATGTCGAGGCAAAGACGCTGTGGGCGGCCGAGGGCGTTCCCGAGGCCAACGAGCCTTGGTGGCGCGTGGAGACCGTGGACGGCGGCGTGTACTATAAGGAAGCCAGCCGCGATGACAAGTCCTCTGACGTTGCGCCGGTCATCGACGCCACCGGCGACACGACCAAGGACAAGGCCGTGGTGCGCGAGCCGCTGTTCGGCGTTGTGATCGAGCGCGGCGCGGGGAACGACACCACCGCGACCTATACCCCCACCCTTCAGGCCCAGACGGGCAGCGAAGCCAAAACGCGCATCGTTACCGAGGCTGAGGTTGCCGCCACGGTCGACCTGAACAAGAAGAGCGGGTATACATGGTCGAAGTGGCTGTCCAAGAAGTCGGCCAGCCCCACCAATACCGACGATCTGGATACCACCAATCACGGCACGTCCACCACGACCACCACGGCGGACGGCACATTCGCGCTGGTGAAGGGGTATACTGCGCCCACCACCGGGGACGACAAAGACCTCCACATTAAGCCCGTCTACACCTTCACCACCACCATCGTGACGAAGTATAAGACTGACCTCACCGATGTGACCAAGGTGGAGATCAACGATGGCACGA
This sequence comes from uncultured Oscillospiraceae bacterium, assembly GCA_949093475.1. GTDB lineage: Bacteria > Bacillota > Clostridia > Oscillospirales > Oscillospiraceae > MGBC124762. The sequence goes on along the minus strand of CARXAY010000001.1, from coordinate 4,760 downwards.
CCACCACTACCGTCAACAAGGAGACCGCAGGTACGGGCGACCACACCGGGCGGTATACGGCCTCCGGCCTCGATCCGGAGAAGACCTATACCATCATTGTCAACGGCTTCCCCTCCACGGTCACCTTTGATAAGGATGACGCTGGGGAAGACGTGGATGTGACGATCTTCAAGGTCACTGTGGAGCAGGAGGACAAGAAGGACAGTACTCTGACCCCGGACGGCAAAGCCTACGTCAAGCTGGGCGCGAATGCCACCGGCGCGAGCGCGACCTCCGTCTATCTGCCCATCGGCGCGACGACCACCACCGAGGCAACTGACGAGACCAAGGTGAACCTGACTGCGGCCGTGGGGGATACGAACCCCGTGTTCCGTCTCTACAACAAGGATAACGCCGCTACTGACAATTATGACGAGATCCTGTGGAACGCGGCCTTTACCGCTCCCGCAGGCAAGACCATGACCGCCGCCATCGCCACGAATACCGGCACACAGACCCCCAACAATCTGACGATTGGTGGGGATGACGGCATGCAGGCGGACGTGACCGTCACCGCCTACTTCCTGCGGCAGTACGACCTCACCGTCAGCGCGGTGAAGGAGGATAAAACCACGCCGGCCACCTCCAAGGTGAACGTCACCGAGAAGCAGGGGCTTGGCACTTCCGATCTGCCCGCAAACGCGGCCCAGAGCGTGACCATGAGCAAGGTAGATGAGCAGACCTATGTGAAAGTGGAGTTCCAGAAGGCTGTGGGCGAGACGTTCATCGGCTGGGACTTTACCGCCGCTGACGGCAAACTCTACACCGGCGTGAAGAACGGCGCGGTCGATCCTGATACGGAGGTTGCCGTCGCTGCTGCCGCCAACAACACGACCACCACCGTCTATTTCGTCCCCGCCAAGGACAGCGCGGCATTGAAGGCCGTGGTGAAGGCCGCGACCTACAACGTGAAGGTCACGGTCAAGCTGGACAACACGGAGTATAAGAACGAAGATTTGAAGGTGGAGCTGCGCGGCAGCGACGGCAAGACCATCGAGCTGTTTGACGAGAAGGATGGAAACCAGACCGGCGTCTTTACCATTCCCGAAAGCGTTGTGACCAAGGCATCGCCCGAGGTGACTTATAAGATCTACGTCAACGGCGTGGATCTGGACGCGACACTGGGCGATAACGATTACACCGAGATCGCCAAGGACATCTACTTTACCGCCAAGCAGGCGGAGGGGATCAAGGCTGACGGCAACCCCGCCACGACCGACGAGGAAAAGAAGGAGCTTCAGGCCAACCTTGAGAAGACGATCAACTACTACCACGTCAATTTGGCGGTCAATCCGGCGAACGCAGGGGCGGTCGTAAACAAGGTCGGCTTTGGCTCGACCATGCCCAACGGCTCGACCGGCACGGCCAGCAAGATTTACTTGGCCAAGACTGTGGAGTCCGCCAACAACGGCGTGCAGACCATCGACATTATTGCCGGGGCGTATGACGACAACAACAAGACCCACTTCCGCTTCGACAAGTGGGAGCAGACCGGGCCGAACGACGGCGCGACAACGCCCACGCCCATCACCATCGGCGAGTTCGCCCATACGACGACGCAGGAGCAGGAGACCTACAAGCTGCCCAACGAGGCAACGCTGACGGCGACAAATGACGATGGCAGCTTCAAGATCACCACGGGCAACCAGCTCACCCTCACCGCTACCTTTGTGCAGCAGTATAAGGTGAAGGTGCAGTTGAAGGATAGCTCTTTGGGCTCGTATGCGGAGGCCAAACAAAAGAAAAATGCAGCTGCGACGACGTATACTGAAATCGAAGTCAATGTGGACAAAGGATCGAGTGCGTATATCAAGGGCACGGTGACCGGCGTTGACTATGCCTTCGCGCAGTGGTCGATCAAGGCTGACAACGGCAAGGGCAAGTTTGCCAACAATGAGACTTTGGGCGGCGAGGGCGTGATCGGCTATCTGGCCGAGGACACCTTTACGCCGGAGCAAGACAGCATTCTGGAGCTGGAGCTTTGGCAGGCCGGCGCGATCTCCAAGGACGGCTGGGAATACGACAAGGCGGATGCCACCAAGAGCGTCGCAGGAAGCGGCGAATTGAAGAAGATGCTCTGGACGCCCAATAATGGCCAGACGCCCACGGAGGTTTGGGTGGTCAAGACTGCGGACTTGACCTCCACAAACAAAGGAACTAAGCTCACGGAGAACACCCATTATACGGTGACCGCCAACGCGGACGGCACGACCACCTTTGAGTTTGACGAGGCATACCTCAAGGGTCTGGACATTGCGTCCTATACCGCCACCTTTGTGTATACATTGGGTGCGGCAGGTCACAAGATCAACTATACGGGCTGGACGAAAACCGGCGCATTCTCCATCAAGGCCACCAAGCAGGATCTGACCAAGGTGGACATTCAGGTGAAGGACGGCGAGCTTCCCGAGACGCCTGACGATGTTATCCACGGTAGCGCCACCGCCAACGTGGACGAAGAGGATCGTAACGCGGTGCGCTACGAGGATCACACCGTCACCAACGTACCCAAGGCTGACCTGCTCTACCAGTGGTACTATTCCGACAAAGAGATCGTGCGGAAAATCGAGGGCAGCAGCGGTTTGACCGTCTTTAAGGACGACCCTGCGGGAACGGCGAATGCGAAGACCGCCATGGAGAAGGGCGAAGCGTTCCTGACCAACGCGACGGCCACCTATGGCATTAAGAAGCTGGATGGTCAGACCGCCGACAACCTGAGCATTGCCAGCAACGACACGTTGAAGGGTAAGTATGTCTTTGCGCTGGTCTGGGTGGATGACAGTTCCGATGTGGCGCAGGGCGCCGTCATCACCAACGCCATTTCGGTGGACTATGACGCGACCGTCAGCGTCTATGAGGACGGAACGGATGCCGACCACCTGATCCAAGAGGCCCAGAAGGACAACTACACGGTCTATTTGTGGGATGCCGCCAGCACGGAAACCTTCCCGGCAGACCCCGCCGCGACCGGCAGCAAGGCCATCCCCGCCAACTACAGCGCGACGGACAAGAAATATCACACTGAAGATTCTAACCTGAACGCGAAGAAGACCTATCATGTGTACGTCCAAGAGGTTGAGGGCGACAAGACCCACTACCTCATCTTGGGCGGTAATACCCCCACGACCATCACCCGCACAACCAACACCGCCGATGTTTACTACTACACGGTGACCACGGAGGCCGTGAGCAAGGAGACCAGCGCGAAAAACAACATTGCCGACGCGACGGCGGCGTCCGGTGCTCCCGGCGAGACCTTTGACGCGACGCCCACCTTCAGCGCCAAGACCGGCAACGACACGGCCATCCCCAGCGGCAACGGCGTTTTGCAGGGTTCGCACGTGAAGGCGAATGCCAATAAGCTGGAAGGTAAAAATGTCGGCTGGGAGCAGGACTATGACCTGACGTGGATGAACAAGGGTGCGACAGGGGATTACACCGACGTGACCGGCACAAACAAGGTGCAGACCAGCACCACCGCCGTCTCCGTCGGGTATGAACATTCCCAGAACTTGACCGGCGTGCTGACCATCTCCGGCCGCCTGACCCAGAATACCTACACCCTCACGGGTATCATCCGCGACGTGAACAACACGGGCAGCCCCACCGGCGGTAAGGTGGCTTCCGCAACCCTCACCAAGGGCGAGGGTGACGCGGCGGTCAAGTACAACCACACGTCTATCACCCTGAGCGGCTTCAACAACGGCGTTGTCTCCTTCGTTGTGCCCCGTGGCACTTATAAGCTGAACTCCGTTGAGGCCAGCGACAGCACCCACAAGGGCCATTGGAACGGCGGCGCGGACAAAGTTTGGCCCTTGGGGCATCTGAACGATGCGGAGGCGGGCGAAGTCACGCTGGCCGAGCTTACCGCCCAGACCCCCAACGCCACGGTGGCTGACCAGTTCACCATCTACGTGGCCGCGACCCTGCGGCAGACCCGCTTGACGGACAGCGACAACAACCATGACACCGGCGATGTGTCCCGCACCGACGTGGCCGTGCGTACGGCCCACACGGCGGGTACTGACGAGACGCCCTCGAAAGACCTGATCGTCTTCAACTATGACCCGATCGACAAAGTGGTCACCGTGACCAACACGGGCAACACCACCCTGAAGTTGAAGTCCGTCCTGACGAAGAAGGGGCTGACGGCGGCTGATACGACCTTTGCGGCGGTCACCCTGACCAACGGCGCGGATACCAACGGCGTGACCTTTAAGTACACCCACACCGTTGCCGCCGACGGCACGGAGACGACGCTGACGACCCCGGAGGCCCTCACCACCGACGCCACCGGCACGGGCGCGGAGTTCACCCTCCAGCCCGGCGAGGCCCGTAAGGTCACCATCCACATTACCGACAAGCTGGAGAACGCCGACGACGTGACCTACCGTCTGGACTTTACCTCCGTGGACGGCCGCCCGGTGGAAGCTCCGGCGACCCCCGCCAAGGGCCCCACCGTGGGTTACACCCTGAACATCGAGATCAAGCCTATCACCATCCGGCGCGTGACGGCGGAGGATGTCAAGGGCACGTTCAAGGTTCAGCACCACTGGCTGATGGACGACGCGCTGAACAACAACCAGCCGGACACCGACGCCACCTATAGCGCGGGCGGCGAGGCGCATACATGGGCCGCCGAGACCCTCAAGGAGGGTGGCAAGAAGACCCTCATGGATAAACTGGTCAAGCAGGGCCAGACCGTTGACGGCGTTGTGGCG